>JANOVN010000494.1:0-3040 GCA_031417455.1 Hyphomicrobiaceae bacterium
ATCAACAGCGCATCGCCCTTCGCATACCCCCGCTCATCTGCCCGGTACGACAGCGAAAACGGAATCGTCGCCGCCGAGCTGTTCCCGTAATCCGTAATAGTCGTTAAAGTCCGCTCAGCCGGAATCCGCAACTTATTCCCCACCACATCGATCATCCGCTGATTGGCCTGATGCGGCAGAAAATGCCCCACTTCCTCAGCACAAATCCCGGCCACCGCCAACGCCGTCCGCGAAGCGTCCACCATCATATCGACCGCCTTCACAAACACCGCGCGCCCATCCGCCATCACCATCTTGGTATCAACAATCGGCACGCCCTCGCCGAACGGCTGCGCACTCCCGCCGGCTGGAATGTGGATCAACCCGTAATCCGCCCCGCTCGACCTTAACTCCACCGACCGCACGCCCGCATCCGCCCGCTCCGTTGGCCCGAGCAGCACCGCGCCCGCCGCATCCGCAAACAGGATCGAACTCCCCCGGTCCGCCGCATTGATCCGCCGCGACAGGATGTTCGCCGCCACCACCAGCACATACGACCGGTGCGTTTTCACAAACCCATCGGCTAAAGCGAGCGCATATAAAAACCCCGAACACGCTCCAGCCAGATCAATCCCGCCCGAACACGGCAACCCCAACTTATGCGCCAACAACGGCGCGGACGGCGGCAGCAGATGATCCGGCGTCGAGGTCGCCAGCAACACCAACCCGACCCGCTCAGCTCGCAACCCCGACCGCCGCATCGCCATATCGCCCGCAGCGCGTGCCATGTCTGTCAGCGTCTCGCCTTCCGCTGCATACCTTCGCGCGTTGATGCCCGTCCGCGAGCGGATCCACCCGCCCTGCAGTCCCAGCTCATGCTCCAACTCACGGCTCGTTACCACCCGCTCCGGCGCATAATGCCCAAGCCCGATGATCTCAGCGCCCAGCACCATCACGCACCACTCCCAAAGCGGTCCGCCGCGTCGCGGATCGCCGCATAAACCGACCTCAACTCATCCCCCGTCATGCAATACGGCGGCATCACATAGATCGTGTTCCCCAACGGCCTTAACAAAATCCCCCGCTCCACAAAAAACGCACTCAATGCAGGTCCCACCTCCGCCATATACCCGCCCGCGCCGACCTTCAAATCCAGCGCCGCGATCGTCCCGCACCGCCTCACCGAACTAAACCGGTCATCGCCCGCAAACCGCGCCAACTCGGCAGCTTGCATCTGACACAACGCGCTGACCCGCTCGGCCACCGGCTCATCCCGCCACACGCCGAGATTCGCTACCGCCGCCGCGCACGCAATCGGGTTCGCCGTATACGAACTGGAATGAAAGAACATCCGCGCCCGGTCGCTCGACACATGCGCATCGAAAATCTTTGGGACACACAACGTCGCCGCCAACGGCATCACCCCGCCCGTCAGCCCCTTTGCCGTGCATAAAATATCGGGCGTAATCCCCGCCTGCTCGCAGGCAAACAGCGTCCCCGTCCGCCCCCACCCGGTCATCACTTCATCCGCAATCAATAGCGCCCCATGCGCCTCACACAGCCGCGCCATCGCAGTCAAAACCCAAGCCGGATAAACCAGCATCCCGCCCGCCCCCAGGATCAACGGCTCGACAATCAGCGCCGCTACCGGCGCAGCGGCCAACGCCGCTTCGAGCGCATCGAGCGTAACCTGCTCACGTCCCGCCACTGGAAACGGCACCCGCCCCACATCGAACAACAGCGGCTCATAGCTCGCCGTGAACACACCCCGCGCGCCCGCCGACATCGTGCCCACGGTATCGCCGTGATAGGCATGTTCCAATGCGAGAACCCGCGTCCGCACTTGGCCAATATTACGCCAGTACCCCAGCGCCATTTTCACCGCGACCTCGACTGCCGTCGACCCGCTGTCTGAATAAAACACATGGGCCAATCCCGGCGGCGCAACCCCGATCAATTCCCGCGCCAACCGCTCCGCAGGCTCATGCGTAAATCCCGCAAATATCACCTGATCGAGCGCGTCCGCCTGAGCCTTGACCGCTTCCACAATTGCGCGATGCCGGTGCCCATGCGTCACCACCCACCACGACGAAATCGCATCGAGCAACCGCTCGCCACTTGCCGTCGTGAGCCAAGCCCCCTCCGCCCGCGCAATCGGCACGATCGGCTGCCCCAACCCATGCTGCGTAAACGGATGCCAAACCGGTGAGGTCATACCACCCCCTCCCCGGTGAAATCCGACAACGTGAAGTTCGCTGCAAAGGCTGCACTAAGCGCATCGGGAGTCAGCGGATCCAGAACGGGCATCCGCCCCAGCCGCCGCACGCCGCCCCGCTCACAAATGATCTCCTCGCTAGCCTCGTTTCCCTCGCCGACGAACGCCACACCAAGGATCGGCACCCCGCGCGCAGCAAGCGCCTCAATCGACAGCAGCGTGTGATTGATCGTCCCGAGCCCCGTGCCCGCCACTAAAATGACCGGCAATCCCCACCGCGCAAACACGTCGGCAAACATGACTTCGCGCGTCAGCGGCACCAGCACTCCGCCCGCGCCCTCGATCACCAGCGGCCGCACGCACACCGGCGGCTCCAGGCCCGCAGCATCGATCTCGATCCCTTCGGCCTCCGCAGCCCAGTGCGGCGATGCCGGCATCGCCAGCCGGTACGCCTCGGCGTGTAGCCTTCGCCCCGATATCCGCGTAAGCCTTCGCACCACCTCGGTATCGGTCCCCCCGCTTTCACCCGACTGCACCGGCTTCCAATAGTCGCCCTCCAGCGCCGCCACCAACGCCGCCGCAAACACCGTCTTCCCAACCCCCGTGCCCGTCCCCGTCACGACGAAGCACGTTCTCGCAGGCGAAGCACCGTCCTGCCCCCTCTCCCCCCGGGGAGTCGCTGCTGGACCCGGATGCGATGGACCTGGACGTTCACGCCCTGCACCAGGGTTTTTTGCGCGGATTTCGGCAGCGTGGTCAAGCGCGCGGCTGTGAACTGACCAACAGCGCAACACTCACGCAAGCGCGGCACGACGGCCAGCACTGGCAACTTCAATTCAGCGATGG
>JANOVN010000495.1:0-3787 GCA_031417455.1 Hyphomicrobiaceae bacterium
TGCCATCTCGCTGCCCCTGTCGGTTGTGAGCCCGACAAGGTAAGAATCAGTGTTCGCAGCAACTGCACATGAGTCAAATTAGCCGATGCAAGCCACTAGTTCGATCTCCAACGCAATCACAGTTTGCCAAATTTCGGCATCTTGGCGCGCAAGTTCCACTGCCCGGGTGCGCTGGTCTGGCATGAGAAGTTTGCCGTGCACCATTACCGGTTTTTGATCCATTTTTTCAGCCGTCGGGGCCCGAGGGGGTGCCGGTTTTGCCGCGGGCGCGGTTTAGATCGTGGTCGAGTTGGAGGGCGCCCGCTTCGTTGCCGAGACGGGCGCGGTAGATCTGGATGTTGGAGAGGACTTTAGAGACGTATTCGCGGGTTTCCTGGAAGGGGATGCGTTCGATCCAGTCGATGGGGTCCATCGTAGGGTCACGTGGGTCGCCGAAAGCGCGGATCCATTCGCGCGAGCGGCCGGGGCCCGCGTTGTAGCCCGACAGGCCGAGAATGTAGGAGCCGCCGAACTCTTTCATGCGGTCGCCGATGTAGGCCGACGCGATTTTGGCATTATAGGCGGTGTCGGGCAGCAGGCGGTCCAGCTCGCAGGAGATTTTGTAGTCCTTGCAGACGTGCTGGGCTGTCACGGTCATGACCTGCATGAGGCCCTTGGCACCGGCTCCCGAGACGGTGTCTTTGTTGAACTCGGTTTCCTGGCGGGTGATGCCGAGCAAGAACGCGGTTTCAGGCGGCGTGTTGAGCGGGGTGAAGCTTGGGAAAGTGTGGACGGGATAGGCGTAGACCAGCAGGTTCTGGCCCTTGGCGATGGCGGATTTCGAGCTGCGCAGGGCGAGCTGGGTGTCACCGATGGCGTCGGCCAAGTGGGCGGCCATCGCGACGTCGGTTTCGTTGTCGAAGTAGGTTTTCAGGTGGGCGATGAGGTTGCGGGTGATGGCGATGTCGAGGCCTGATTTGCGGGCGACGACGACGGCTTTGACGGCGTCGAGATCATTGAAGTTCTTGATCTGGGCGGCGGTCGGCGGGGTCGGCATCTTAATTTCGATGCGGCGGTTGTTGGGGTCGAGTTTCAACTGGGCGAGCTGGCCGTAGAAGGTGTCAATTTCCTTGGCGGCCTGTTGGTAGTGCCCGGTGGCTTTGGACTTCTCGCCGGTCTGCTCGGCAATTCGGCCTAGCCAATAGGCGGAGCGGCTGCGTGAAAGGGGGCCGTCGGCGGCCTTGGCTGCGGCGGTGAAATGCTGAATCGCAGTGGGGTTGTCTTTCAGGAAGCGCATGGCGAGCCAGCCGGCCATGAAGGCCTGTTCCTTGGCTGGATTGACGGTGAGGGGGCCAGCGTTCTTGACCAGATCGTAGGCGAGTTTGGCTTTGCCAGCGGTTAACGCGCCGTAGGCGATGGCGCGGCGCTCGGCCCACCATTCATCCAGGTTCGACACGACCTTTGGATCGATGGGGACGGTCAGCATCAGCTTGGCCGCGTCGTCAATTTTGTTGGCGCGGCGCAGTAACTGGATGCGGTGGTAGAGGAAACCGTAGTCGGTCTTGGCGGCATCGCCCATGACCTTGGCCATGTCGTACTTGGCGTCCTCGGCTTTTGAAAAGACGGCGAGGCGGGCCTCGGCGAGCTTTTGTTCGTCTGCGGGGAGGCGGGCGATCTGGCGGCGGATGGCGCTTGCGCGTTCGGCGCGGTCGGGAGCCCAGCGGATATCGTCGATGAGTAGGCGGTCGAGACGCCATTTGTGGTCGGCGGTCGAGAGCATCTTGCCGAAGCGCTCCAGGAAGCCCTGCTCGTAGTTGGACGGGATGGTCATGTCGCGCCAGATTTTGACGGCGCGGGTTTTGGCGCTTTCGGTTTCGCCAAGCGCCAAGTCGGCGGATGCTATGGCTGCCCAGCCGATGCCGTTCTTGGGTTCGGCGTTTTTGAAGTGGTCCTTGATGCTGGCGGCGCTGCCGCCTTCGGAGAACAGCAGTTCCTCGAAGCGCTGGTTGAGAATGCCGCGTTCGGGCCAGGCCGGGTTTTCGGCGAGGAAGGCTTTGTATTCACCAAGCTGGCCGTAGCCGGCGCGCAGGCGGTACCAGTTAACGACTTTCAGGCCGATGGGGTCTTTGATGGTGCCGCGCAGTTCAAGCGCCTTGACGATATCGCGGGCGGTGATGGCCTTGATGCAGTCACGGATGCGGGCGGCTTCGTCGACGCTGAGGTCGTAGCCGCGGACGGGGGCGATGGCGGCATCGAAGGTTTTGAAATGCTCGATTTCGCGGGCGGTCGGGGAAAGCGTGGGTTCTTTGGCGCTGACCGGCGGCGCAACGGCGGTCAGGATCGCTAATGCGGCTGCGCGCACACACCACAGATTGCTTGCGTTGGCTTGCGGGGCGCGGGGCAACCGCCTAAAGTCAAAGATCACGTGGGGAAATTCCTCGACGGTTGACGGTTTTGTTCGCTTTTTGCACGCTAGCAATGCAAATGGGGCGGAACAAGGATCGGCATACTGTTAGCGTTGATGGCGATGAGCGTTGGCGCGGGGGCAAGCCTGCCCTTGAGGTTAAGTATGCCGCTGGTGAATTAAAGATCAAGCCGGAGACGGACGGACGTGAAAATTCGAGGTTCTATTACGGCATTGATCACGCCGTTCGCCGATGGGCAGGTCGATGACGCAGCGTTCGTGCGGTTCATCGATTGGCAGATTGCGGAAGGTACGCATGGCTTGGTGCCGACGGGGACGACGGGGGAAAGCCCGACGTTGAACCACGATGAGCATCAGCATGTGATCGATCTGTGCATCAAGACGGCGCGAGGCCGTGTTCCGGTGATTGCCGGGACGGGCTCGAATTCGACGGACGAAGCTGTCGAGCTATCGGTGTTTGCCGAGAAGGCCGGGGCGGACGCGGTGCTGATCGTGACGCCGTATTACAACAAGCCGACGCAGGAAGGCCTGTATCAGCACTTCAAGGCGATCAACGACGCGGTCGGGATTCCAATCATCATTTACAACATTCCGGGCCGTTCGGTTGTCGACATGAAGGTCGAGACGATGGCGCGGCTGTTTGAGTTGAAAAACATTGTGGGCGTGAAGGATGCAACGGCGGACTTGCAGCGCGCTTCGCAACAGCGGGCGGCAATGGGGCCGGAGTTTGTGCTGCTCACGGGCGATGATGCTTCCGCGCTCGGTTTCATGGCGCATGGCGGGCATGGGTGTATATCGGTCGCTTCGAATATCGCGCCGCGGTTGTGCGCCGACTTTCAGAATGCGTGCATGGCGGGCGATTTCGCCAAGGCGTTGCGGTTGCACGATCAGCTGATGCCGCTGCACGATATCATGTTCATTGAAGGCAATCCGGGGCCGGTCAAGCATATCGCGGCGCGGATGGGCCATTGTAGGGACGACATGCGGTTGCCGCTGGTGCCGGTGTCGGAGGGCGCTGCACGCACGATCGATGCGGTGTTGCGCGATTTGAATATGCTGCGTGCGGACGCGGCTGAATGATACCAGCCCGCAGAAAGTTCTAACTCTTCTTTTAATTGGGCTGCGGGCTGGTATTCTCTTTGCTTGCGCGTGGCCGCCCCACCAACCCCACGCGCGGATACCGACGCGCATAAGTCAGAACTTATGCGCGTCGGTATAATTGGTCAGGAGACCTTGAAGTGGCGAAGCCCGAAGACGGCCGGAAGGTTGTGGCCGAGAACCGCAAGGCGCGCCACGAATACAAGATCGACGACGTGTTCGAGGCCGGCATCATGTTGACCGGGACCGAGGTCAAGTCGCTGCGCAAGGGGCAGAGCAACATCG
>JANOVN010000496.1:0-15150 GCA_031417455.1 Hyphomicrobiaceae bacterium
GGATTGGTCTTGTGAACAATAAGGTTCACTCCAAACGGCGCAGGCTTTTCGCCGGTCGCGGCCTCGTGCGCCCTGAGTGCCTCGGCGATCTCGCCGAGCCATGCCAAATATCCCGCGCTGGTCCGCTGATTCAACGCCGGAAATGACCCCGCGATCCCTGCCTTGCACGTCTCGATGACAAGCTGCGGCCCCGACACCAGAAACATCGGTGCAGCAATTGCCGGCAGCTTTAGTGACCCGGCAAACAATGGAGCTAGCGCCATCTGGTGACCTTTCAAAATACGATGCAACCCCTCCCCAATAGTCTGCGCGACAACGGGGGAGGTTCAGCGAGGAAGGGGCGGGGAAGAGCCGCCTGGGTTTACCCCTTTGACGCCGTGACCTCGTCTTTCAACACACGCCGCAGAACTTTGCCCACGTTCGACTTGGGCAATTCGTTACGGAACGTGATCGACCGTGGCACCTTGTACTTCGTCAGCGATTCCCCGCAGAACGCGCGCAGTTCCTCCGCGGTCACGGTGTTGTCACGGCGAACAACATACGCGCAGACTGCTTCACCCGAGTTGGGATCAGGCAAACCGATAACGGCGGCTTCAAGCACCTTGGGATGCTTGACGAGGACGTCTTCGACTTCGTTGGGGTAAACATTGAACCCTGAAACGATGATCATTTCCTTCAAACGATCCACGATTTTGATTTGCCCATCGGGCAGCATGATCGCGAGGTCGCCGGTTCGAAAATACCCGTCCGCCGTCATGACTTTGGCCGTCTCGTCGGGCCGGTTCCAATACCCAGCCATCACCTGGGGGCCTTTGACGCACAACTCGCCAACCAAGCCAGCCGTCAATTCATTGTTGTCCGCATCGCGAATAGAGACATCCGTCGATGGCCAAGGGTAGCCAACCGTGCCGGTGAATTCTGCAATGTCGGACCGGTTGAAGCAAACCCCCGGTGATGTTTCCGACAGCCCATAACCTTCGATGATCGGCTTGCCCGTCAGCTTCTTCCATTTTTCAGCGACCGCCTGCTGCGTCGCCATCCCGCCGGCCAGCGACAATTGCAAATTGTCAAACTTGAGCCCTTTGATCGAGGGATGTTCGGCGAGCGCATTGTATAGGGTGTTCACACCCGAAATCATTGTGTAGCGCCTGGTTTTCAAGGTTTTGATAAACCCTGGAATATCGCGCGGGTTGGTGATCAGCAGCGAACACGCGCCGCGCTTGGCCATGTAGAGACAGCAAGCCGTCAGTGCAAAAATGTGATAGAGGGGCAGCGCGGTGACCATCACACCGGGCTCATTTACAGTCCCAGCCTTTGCCGCCGGTTCAATCCACGCCGCGATCTGCGTGACGTTCGCGATCAGGTTCGAGTGGCGCAATGCCGCCCCTTTGGCGACCCCGGTCGTGCCGCCGGTATATTGCAGGAACGCGATGTCCGATGGGTCAACGGAAACCGGCTTGAATGTCCGCCCGCCCCCGACATCGACAACCTTGCTGAATTCGATCGCGCCCGGAATCTGGCTATCGGGCGGGATCTTCGTTTTGCGGCCACCGATGAAATTCACCAGGCGGCCTTTGAAGCCGAGCAAATCGCCCAGCATCACGCGAATGACCCGTTCGACAGGCGCTTCTGCCGATGCCGCTTTCACCGTATGCTCGAACTGAGCGAGCACAAAAATGGCCTTTGCGCCCGAGTCCTTTAATTGATGGGTCAGTTCACGCGGCGTATACAGCGGGTTGACGTTCACGACAGTGCAACCCGCTTTCAATATCCCGAACACGATTGGAATGTAGGCCGCAACATTGGGCATCATGATCGCAACCCGGTCGCCGGGCCCATGGCCGGTCGCCTGCAGCCAAGCGGCAATCGCTGTCGCGATCTGCCCCACCTTGGCATAACTCAGGCTGACGCCGAAACTTTCAAGAGCCGGTCTGGCCCCGAAGTCGCGCACGGCCGTCTCGAAAAGATCGTTGATGGTGCCGCCCATGGCATCGTCAATGGAATAGGGCACGCCAGGGGCGTACGAAGCAAACCAGGGACGCGTGGGGTGCGCGTGCGTCATCGGTGCGGAAGCGGTCATGTGTGCCCTCACTTTGTTCGAATTCGGAACATTCCTCCAAACGCCACTTGAACTGTGGCGCCCTTTTTTATGTGCCAACGGAGCATAGCCCCGCCAGCAATTTTGTCAGCAACCTTATCTGCCGTTCAAGATTAGAAAGCGGCTTCCTCAAAAGCCATCATCGTTTTGCCGCCCGACATGATTTTCGAAAGGAGCGCCCCCGTTTCCGGCAGCACGCGTTCGTAATAGAACCGCGCGGTCAACACCTTGGCTTTATAGAAGCCATCGCTATCGGCCGCCTCACCCGCAGCCGTCTTCTCAAGCGCGATCTTGGCCATTCGCGCCCAAAGGAACGCCAGAGCCGTCAAACCAAACATGCGCAAGTATTCCGATGCTGCAGCGCCCGCTTCCTCTGGCCGCGCCATCCCCTTTTGCGCAATGACCCCGGTCGCCTGCTGCAACCGCGTAAACGCCTTGGTCAGTGGGCCGATAAACTCGGCCATCTGTTCGTCGCCTTCATGCGCTGCAATAAACTCGGCGACAGGGTGGAAGAACTGCCGCAAGCTGCGCCCGAAGTTGGCGGGCATCTTGCGTCCGACGAGGTCGAGCGCCTGCACGCCGTTGGTGCCTTCGTAGATCTGGGCAATCCGGCAATCGCGCACGAATTGCTCCATGCCCCACTCGCGGATGTAGCCGTGGCCACCGTAGACCTGCATGCCGATGTTGGTCGCCTCATAGCCAAGGTCGGTGATGAGCGCCTTCACGATCGGCGTAATCAGCGCCACGAAGTCGTCGGCGTCCTGCCGGGCTTTGGGATCGGCGTGATGCCCGGCGACGTCGCAAGATTCAGCCGCCCACGCAGACAGTGCACGGCACCCTTCAATGTAAGCACGCTGCGTTAACAGCATGCGTCGCACGTCGGGATGCACGATGATCGGGTCCGCTGGCTTGCTTGGGTTTTTGACGCCCGAGAGCGAGCGGCCCTGGATGCGGTCTTTGGCGTAAGCGATGGCGTTTTGATAAGACACCTCGCCAAGCCCCAACCCCTGCATGCCGACCGAGATGCGCTCCGCGTTCATCATCGTGAACATGGCGCGCATGCCCTTGTTGGGCTCCCCGATCAGCCAGCCGGTGGCCTGGTCGAAATTCATCACGCACGTCGACGAGGCCTTGATGCCCATCTTGTGCTCGATAGAGCCGCACGACACGCCATTGCGTTGGCCCAGCGACCCATCGTCCTTGACCATGAACTTGGGTACCAGGAACAGCTAGATGCCTTTGACGCCCGACGGCGCACCCGGCAGACGAGCCAGCACCAAGTGGATGATGTTTTCGGTGAGGTCCTGTTCGCCAGCCGAGATAAAGATCTTGGTGCCGGTGATGTGATAGCTGTCATCGCCCTGAGGCTTGGCGGACGTCCGCAACATGCCAAGGTCAGTGCCGCAATGGGGCTCGGTGAGGCACATGGTGCCCGACCAGCGGCCATCGACCATCTTGGGCAAATAGGTTGCCTTTTGATGTTCGGTGCCAAAACCCGCCAGCGCCACGTATGCGCCATAGGTCAGACCGGGATACATTCCAAACGACAGGTTCGACGAACAGATCATCTCTTCAACGATCGTGTTGACGATCTTAGGTAACCCCTGACCACCATATTGCGGGTCACACGCGATGCTGGTCCAGCCGCCTTCGCGGAATTTGGTGTAGGCCTCCTTGAAGCCTTTGGGGGTGTAGACGACGCCGTTCTCAAGCCGGCAGCCTTCTTCATCGCCCGAGCGATTGATCGGCTGGAGGACTTCCTCGCACATCTTCGCGGCCTCTTCGAGCACGGGATCGATGAGATCGCGTGTGAAGTCTTCGTAGCCATTGAGCTTCGTAATATTTTCGCCATTCATGAGCTCGTACAGAACAAAGCGCATGTCGCGGAGCGGAGCTTTATATGTGGGCATCGGACTAGTTCCTCAACGGTCTGCCTGTGGAGAGCATATGCTCGATACGTGCGAACGTGCCGGGCTGCTTGACGATGCCCATGAAGTTTTTGACTTCAAGTGCGAGAACCTGATCTTCATCGAGCGGCGTGATGACATCGTTGTCGCCCCCCGTCAGTACGTTGGCGAGTGCATCTGAGACCACGACGTCGTAGTCGGTTGCCTTGCCAAGCGCATGGAAACCATCGACCGCCATCGTAAGCGCTGCCTTGCCCGATGGACCCGGCAACACAAAAACCGGAGGCTTGGGCGGTGCGTAGTCGGCAACCATCGAAAGTGCTTTCGCCTTCGCGTCCGCCAGCAGCCGGTACCGGTTCATGGTTACGGCATCGGTCGGCCTGAAGAACAGATACTCCTTGGCCTCTGCTGCCGACTTGGCAACCGTCGCCGTCGAGACGATCTCGAACACCTTGCCGGTCACCGGCATCGGCCCCTTAGGTAAACGCCCAAACTCATTCCAGCGGGCAAGCATTTCCTTGCACCCGCCCCAGCCCGGAATGAGACCCACGCCAACTTCGACCAGACCCGTGTAGGTTTCCGCGTGCGCCTGCACCGCCGAGCAATGCAGCAGCACTTCGCAGCCGCCACCAAGCGCCAGTCCAGACGGCGCACCGACCGTCGGAAACGGCGCATACTTCAGCGCCTTATACGTCGCCTGACCGCCGGCCACGAGCTGCTCGATCTCGCCCCACGCCGCGATATTGCCGGCAAACGCTGCCAGCGCCAAGTTAGCGCCCGCCGAGAAGTTGGTGCCCTCGTTATAGATCACCATCGCCGTCATCTTCTTGGCGACATGCTTGATCGACTGGCCCAGCAACCGGAAGGTCTCGGGGTCGATCGCGTTCATCTTGCTGGTGAACTCAAAGCAGGCGACGCCGTCCCCGATGTCCCACAATGCGGCCGAGCCGTTTTTCATGATTGGTTGAGACTTGAGCTTGATGTCGGACAGCATGACCACGCCTTCGGCGCGCTTCATGTCATGATAGTTGCCATCGAGCCCCAGCATCTGCCGCTTGCCCTTCTCAACGCGATAAAACGTGCGTCCGGCAGCCTTCGCCAGGATTGCCGGAACCGGCGCCATCGTCGCCTTCAACTGCGCGATCACATTGTCGGTGCCGATCTGATCCATCAGCTCGAACGGCCCGAACTTCCAGTTGTAACCAAGCCGCATCGACTCGTCGATTCCGTCGATATCGTCGGCAGCGTCGCCGACGAGGAAGGCGGCATACGCCAGCGTCGGCAACAATACGGCAGCGGCATACTTGCCATGAACGCTGTCATGCGTGAGCAGCTTCGCCAGCGACTTGCCTGCATCTTCTAGGGCTGGAACGTCGACCTTCTGTTCTTTGCGATAAACCCCCGTCTTGAGGTCGATCGCTTCCTTGACCTTCCCGGCTTCGCGGTTGATGCGGTAAAATCCGCCCTTGCCCTTGCGACCCGTGTAGCCATCCGCAATCATCTTTTCGACGAGCGGGTTAGGTCGCGCATATGTGTGGAACGGGTCGTCCTTTGGCAACGCGCCGACAAGGCTCGACATCACGTGCGGCATCAAATCGAGCCCGACCATGTCAAGCAGCGCGAACACGCCGGTCTTGGGAATACCCATCGGTCGCGCGATGATCTTATCGGCTTCCTCGATAGTGATCCCGCGATCCATCGCTTCCACGACGGCCGCTTGCAGCCAGTACACGCCAAGCCGGTTGGCGATGAAGCCGGGCCGGTCCTTGCAGTGGACGACGCTCTTGCCAAGCTTGACGTCGCAGAATGCCGAGACGTTCTCGATGGCCTTCTTTGCTGTGGCGGGACCAGAAACGATCTCAAGCAAGCGCATATAGCGCGGCGGGTTGAAGAAGTGAGTGATGACGAAGTCGCCCTGGAAGCGCTTCGAGCGCCCCTCAATGAGCTTGCTGAGCGGTATCGTCGACGTGTTTGACGAGACGACGCTGCCATCTTTGCGCACGGCTTCGATTTTATCGTAAAGGCTCTGTTTCAGGTCGAGCCGCTCGATGATCGCCTCGATGATGAGGTCGCAATCGGCAAGCTTTTCGAGGTGGTCCTCAATGTTGCCCGTCGACACGAGCTTTGCCGCCGACTTGCTCATGAACGCGGCCGGATCGGCCTTGAGCATTTTCTCGACCGCAGTCTTGGCGATCACGTCACGGTCCGACGCGCCCTTTGGAACGATATCCAACAGCAGCACGGGAACCCCCGCGTTGGCAACGTGGGCTGCAATTCCAGCCCCCATCACTCCGGCGCCGATGACGGCGACTTTTTTGATTTCGCTCATGATTAGATCGCCTCCAGCACGGTTGCGATGCCCTGTCCGCCGCCGATGCACTGCGTGGCGAGCGCATACTTGCCCTTCTCGCGGCGGAGCAGGCTGGCAGCCTTGCCGACGATGCGTGCGCCGGTTGCACCCAGCGGATGTCCGATAGCAATCGCGCCGCCATCAATGTTCACAGTCTCAGCCGACAGTCCGAGATCCTTCATGCAGGCAATCGACTGGCTGGCGAACGCTTCGTTGAGCTCGACGACGTTTAACTGCTTGGCTTCGATTCCGGCGCGGGCCATCGCCTTCTTGGAAGCGCCAACCGGCCCGATGCCCATGATGTCGGGATCGCAGCCGCAAACCGCAATAGACTTGATGCGGGCTAGCATGTCGAGTTTGTGCTTCTTGGCGTATTCTTCAGTGCAAACAAGTACAGCCGACGCGCCGTCGGTAAGGGGCGACGAAGTACCAGCCGTCACCACGCCCTCGGCACTAAATGCGGGCTTCAATTCCGCCAGGCTTGCAGCGCTCGTCTCGCCGCGGATCGTGCCATCGGTCGAAACGACTCCGGCCTTCGTCGTGATCGGCACGATCTCGTCTTTGAACTTTCCAGCCGCCGCCGCCGCAGCAGCCTTCTTCTGCGAATGAACCGCAAATGCTTCCTGGTCAGCGCGCGTGATCTGCCAGCGCTTGGCGACGTTTTCAGCCGTATCGCCCATGCCCATGTAGAACTGCGGATGTGACTTGGCGAACACCGGGTTAGGCATCGGGTTAAAGCCCATCATCGGCACGCGCGACATGCTCTCGACGCCGGCACAGATGAACGCCTCGCCGGCATTCATCGAGATCGCACCGGCAGCGCTGTGAATCGACTGCATCGACGAGCCGCAGAACCGGTTGAGCGTCGCGCCAGCCACCGAGATCGGCAGGCCAGCCATCAACCCGACGAGACGGGCAATATTGAACCCCTGCTCGCCTTCTGGAAACGCGCAGCCCATCAGTAGGTCTTCGATGTCGTTTGCATTGATCTTCGAGCGGGCAACCAGCTCTTTGATGACTGCTGCCGCCAGATCATCCGGCCGGACGCCTGCGAGTGCGCCGCGCTTGGCGAGGTGGAACGGCGACCGGGCATAACCGGCGATGACGATCGATTTCATTCCTGGCTCCTGACGTTGAGGCTGAAATTTCCCCTCTCTCCATCGCTTTCGATGGGGAGAGGGTCGGGGTGAGGGGCGGCTGTAGACACTAGCCTGACTTGTTCTTCGCTGATAAAGCGGCGGCCTCGGCAAGAATAGCCTCGGCGTGCCCCTTCCAGTTCTGTAGTTCGGCCAACATTTCATCCAGCGCTATGCGCTGCTGTTCGAGCTTGGCCATGCGCGCATTGACGAGTTTCAAAAGCCGCGAGCTCTGCGTCTTTTGAGTGGGGTCGATGTCATAGAGATTGAGGTATTCGGCGATCTCGCGCAGCGAAAAACCAAGCCGCTTGCCCCGCAAAATCAGGATCATGCGCGCCCGGTCACGCGCCATATAAACGCGAGTCGTACCAAGGCGGCTCGGCGTGATGAGCCCCTTGCCTTCATAGAAGCGCAGCGTGCGGGCCGTGATCCCTAACTCGGCAGCAAGCTGAGTGACGGTATGCAGCGGCACCTTGGGCTGTCCGTGCCCCGGTGCGACGTGAGATGCGAGCTGTTCTGCCTTCACCACTGAGATTACCCTATGCGTCACTTGGATGTCGCTTGAGGTATCAGAACTAAAGTGCCACTTCAACAAGATTCGTACATGCCTGAACTTTTTTCTTGGAGACAGTTTGGAAGCCAGCAATCAATGCGGAAACTCACGGGTGCGGTTCACATTGAGCCCAGCCTCTAGATCAGCTACACACGCGCCAACCCCTTTTTCCAACATCAAAGGAAAAGCGCCGCCATGGCCGCCGCACACCAGTACGTCTACCACATGCACAAGTTGTCGAAGGCCTATCCCGGCGGCAAGCAGGTGCTCAAGGACATCTCGCTCAGCTTCCTGCCCGGCGCCAAGATCGGCGTCGTGGGTTTGAACGGCTCGGGTAAATCCACGCTCCTAAAGATCATGGCCGGCACGGTCGACGACTTCATCGGCGACGCCAAGCCCGCCGAAGGCATAAAAGTTGGCTACCTCCCCCAGGAGCCGCACCTCGACCCCACCAAGACCGTGCTCGAAAACGCCATGGAAGGCGTCGCCGAAAAGAAGGCCGTGCTCGACCGCTACAACGAGATCGCGTCCAACTACACCGAAGAAACCGCCGATGAAATGACCAAGCTCCAGGACATCATCGACGCCCAAGACCTGTGGGACTTGGACGCGCAAGTCGAACAGGCCCTCGACGCCTTGCGCTCGCCCCCCGGTGACTCCGAAGTCACCAAGCTTTCCGGCGGTGAACGCCGCCGCGTCGCGCTCACCCGCCTCCTGCTCGCCAAGCCCGACATCCTGCTCCTCGACGAGCCGACCAACCACTTGGACGCCGAAAGCGTTGCCTGGCTGGAGCGCTTCCTCAAGGAATACACCGGCTGCGTCATCCTCGTGACCCACGACCGCTACTTCCTCGATAACATCACCGAATGGACGCTCGAATTGGATCGCGGCCACGGCGTTCCCTACAAGGGCAATTACTCGAGCTGGCTTGAACAGAAAGCCAAGCGGGCCGAAACCGAAAAGAGCCAGGAAGAAAACAAACAGAAAGCCATTTCCCGCGAATTGGAATGGATCAGGTCTTCCCCAAAGGCCCGTCAGGCGAAATCCAAAGCCCGTGTGGCGGCCTATGATAAGCTGGTCGAGAGCGCCGGTCGCGACGACGTCGCAAAGGCCAGCATTTCAATTGCAACCGGTCCCAAACTCGGCGGCGTCGTTGTCGAAGTCACCGGCCTGTCGAAAGCCTTCGGCGATCAGCTCCTTATCGACGATCTGTCGTTCAAGCTCCCCCCCGGCGGCATCGTCGGCATCATTGGCCCCAACGGTGCCGGTAAAACCACGCTCTTCAAAATGATTACCGGCCAGGAAAAACCCGATAAGGGCTCCATCCGATTGGGCGAAACCGTCAAAGTATCCTACGTCGATCAAAGCCGCGGGCATCTCGATGACAAGAAAACCGTTTGGGAAGAAATCTCCGGCGGCAACGACCAGATCCTGCTCGGCGGCAAAAAAGAAGTGCCAAGCCGCGCCTATTGCGGCTGGTTCAACTTCAAAGGCGCCGATCAACAGAAAAAAGTCGGCTTGCTCTCAGGCGGTGAACGCAATCGCGTCCACTTGGCCAAGCTCCTGAAGGAGGGCGGCAACCTGCTGCTCCTCGACGAACCGACCAACGACTTGGACACCGAAACCCTCGGCGCACTCGAAGCAGCCCTAGAAGATGTCCCCGGCTGTGCCGTGGTCATCTCCCACGACCGCTTCTTCCTGGACCGCTTGGCAACCCACATCCTAGCGTTCGAAGGCGACAGCCACGTCGAATGGTTCGAAGGCAACTTCGCCGACTACGAGGAAGACAAAAAGCGCCGCCTCGGCGACCACGCCACCGACCCCCACCGCATCAAGTTCAAGCGGTTCGAGCGGTAGGCGGGAAAAGGAGTTCGGGTGGCGCCAGCGCGTTGACGGCGTAATTGGTGATGCCCGAACCGTCGGTCGTGAGGAGGCTCAGGAATTTCTTATGCAGAAAAAGCTTCTCTCGACCGATTTTCAATTCTTCGACGACGCCGAGCCCTGCGAGTGTTTGCAAATAAACAGCCGCGGTTTGTCGTTTTGCTACCCCAGCATCAACGAGGTCTTTGATCCGGCAATAGGGTTGCGTGAATAGGACGTCCAGCACGTCAACTTCTGCGAGGCGTAATTCTCCGCGCTCAAGCAGATATATCTCGGTTGCCCCCCTAAGTACCGCTATATAGGAAACCTTGACCATAGAACGGGTGGCCGATAACTCAATTGCCATGACAAAAAATTCGATCCAAGTGATCCAGGTTTTGCTCTCGGTGACGCCTCGTAAGTAACGATAATAGCGGTCGCGGTTTTCTAGGATTTCCCTGCTCAGGTAAAGAATTGGGTGCTTCAAAAGGCCCTTCTGAACGAGAAACAGGATGTTCAAAATCCTTCCGGTGCGGCCATTGCCGTCGTAAAATGGGTGGATGGCTTCGAACTGATAATGTTGGATTGCCAGTTGAACGAGCGGGTCAAGATCGCTTGGCTCGTTGATGAAGCGTTCCCAATTAGAAAGCTTGGCGCGTAGGAGTTCTTCGCCCGTCGGCGGCGTGTAGATTAGCTTCCCTGATCGCCCAGCTTTGAGTGCAGTACCTGGCAACTTGCGAATTTCCATATCCTTACCCTTGAGGGTCCTGCACGTCTCGACAGCCAGCCGGGTAGAAATTGGAAGCCGTTCGAGTTTGAGATAGCCTTGGAAAATTGCGTCGCGATACCGAAGCGCCTCTTTGGTGGGAACGTTGATCGTCGCCTCGTCGAGTTGGCTGTGCTTGAAGAGGTCGTCGTCGGTCGTGACGATGTTCTCGATCTCAGAACTGCTTTGTGCTTCAAACAGCATCAGCGAGCTGATCAAGATTGCGGGATTTGGCAGCTTCGCTGCAGCAGCGTCGAGTTTCGCAAGTGCGGTTCTGGCTGCAATACAAGCCTTAAGGACAGCTTTTGTCTCAACCTCCCCGGGGGGAGGTAGGTCGGGGAGGTCATTATAGGGCTGGCCGGGATCGAACTTCATTGAACAAATATGTCGATAAAAATCAGTTTTGTCGACACATTGCGATCGATATGTCGATTTCAATTCTAACCGACGACTTGAGCGACAAAAAGATGATGGGTCCGGGAAGCAGCGCTTCCCCGGCGGAGCGCGAGACTGGCCTCGCTCGCGGCAGCGCCGCGATTTCAGCGAGTCCAGCCCCTGCAATGATCGCCGCCTACTTCTTCATTTCGTCCTTCATCATGGCGCCATCCTTCGCCATCCCGTCCTTCTTCATCATCTCGTCTTTCTTCATGGCATCGTCCTTCGCCATGGCATCCTTTTTCATCATCTCGTCTTTCGCCATGCTGTCTTTCTTCATGGCATCGTCCTTCATCGGCTCAGCGGCGAAGGCCGCGCCGGACACGAGGAGGCTGGCGGCGACGGCAAGTGCCGCGCCGAAGCAAGCGCTACGGATCATGGGATTTCCTGTTGGTTTTGTTGAGCTATTCAATGAAAAGAACGGCGCAAGTGGCGTCCCCCCTGCGCGTACATGGCGTTTGTTGCGTCCACGTCGGAGCTACGCCGCCCGCATATCGTTCGTTACGCGGCCAGCAACAAAAAAAGGGACGGCGCGCGCCATCCCCTTTCCCAAATCCAATCAGTAACCCAACCTCAGCGATTAAGCGCCATGATCAGCGCCTTCGAGCTGCCGCCGTTTTCGGCGATGTAGTTCTGGAACAGCGTGCCGAGGAACGGCGACATCCAGAAGCCGAGCACCTGGGCGTCGCGGATCTTGAAAGATTGACCGTTGCGTACGAGCAGCCAGCGCACGTCGTAGCTTTCGCCGCTCTTTAAATGAATGCGGGTTTCAACGCTGGCACCGCGCGCATCCTCTTCGGACTGGCCAAGGATCGTGGCCTTTACGATCTGATACTTAGAGCTTTCCTTGGCGGCATACCGGCCGATGAAGTTGACCATCCCATTATAATAGAGGGGGCGATCCCCCTTTGGCAGGGCGCCAGCGTAATTGCCGAGCGCGCCGATACCGATGGCTGGCACGTCGCCGTAGCGGCGGATGGCGGCTGAAAAGCCAGTTGCTGAGAGCGAATGGTTGGATGCGAGCAAGTCGGTCGAGGCCCGCTGCATGAAGGCAGCCGCCGTTTCAGCGCGCGCAGCCGCCGTAGCGAATATCGACACCGCACCAAAGAGCAGCGCCGCCACCAAGCGAGAGCGCCAAAATCCGCCAACAACCGACAATACGCGATCCATTCTCAAGGCTCCTCAATGCGCAACACGTGCGTCGTAAACCAACATAGTCATCAAGGCCAGCCGCCTGTCGAGGCTGCGGCTTGAAAATCAGACACCGGCCAAGCCAGCTTCGCCCTGCCGGAAAGGTCCAGCGTGGACTTGCTTCGTATTGCGATAAAACACCTGCGGGGCAATTTCGCGGCAGCCCAAAAGAATTCCCAGGTCGTCAATTTCAGCTTGGTTGATCTTGTCGGCGACACGCAGCAGTAGTGAACAGGCAGGGTCAGGATGGATCAGCAGAAGCTCGTGGCGAGTGCCTGATAGCGATGACCGGACGTGATGGGCGATGCCGCGATAGGCCGATAACGGCTGAACCCACGTCTTGTCTCCAAACAGCCCGCAATCCGTGACTCTCACGAGATCATCTGCGATCGAAACGCTCCGGGATTTGCCCAATTGCCGCGTGCGTTGAGCAAGCGGAAGCACAAACACCACTGCCCATAAAACGAGTGCCAGCCCTAATTGGATCGACGTTGCTGTTCGCTCGATCAATATCGATGAATCGAGCGCGGCGTGCGCTGCAATCATCGAAAATGGCGCAAGTACAAAAATCGCTGCGGGAAGTGCCAGCGCCAACATCAGCAGTGGCGACGTCCGTGATGGCGTCTGGTCGAGTTGGAACGGCAGTGAAGTGATGGGCCCACTTGGCGAAATTGTCTCGAACGCAGCCGCACGCATGTCAAAGTCTCCCTATCGACAAGAGCCGGACTCTAACGCCGCGTGGTTACCGTCAACTTAAGGAGCGCATCATTTAAGAAGCCGTTGGCGCGATAACCGTGCGTTGGTTCAACTGCGTGCTTGACATATAAAGATATGTTTATATCTTCTGGGTGGGTTAGATCCCTCAGAAATAAGACCGGAGGTTACGTGCCGCGCGAGGTAATAGCAGCTACGGAATGGGTGACGGCGCTGAAGGCGGCCGGTGAGCCCACGCGTCTGCGCATTCTCCTGTTGCTGGCGGCGGGCGAGTTGAACGTGAAGGACCTGACCGTCATCCTGGGGCAAAGCCAGCCCCGGCTAAGCCGCCATCTCAAGTTGCTGGCCGAGGCGGGCTTGGTGGAGCGGTTCCGTGAAGGCAGTTGGGTCTATTTCCACGTCTCCGACCGCACTGAAGTCCAGCGCCTCACATTGCAGTTGCTTGATGCGGTTGATCAAGCCGATCCAATTATCCACCGTGATCGCGAACGGGCCAACGCCGTGAAGCGCGAACGCGAAGCCGCAGCCCAGGACTTCTTTCGCCAGCACGCTGGCGATTGGGATCGCATCCGCGCGCTCCATGTCGCCGAAAGCGAAGTCGAAGCCTCGATGCGAAAAGCCATCGGGGAGGGTCCATTCAAACTGTTCGTCGATCTAGGCACCGGCACCGGTCGCATACTCGAGTTGTTCGCAAATACTTATGAGCGTGGCCTTGGCTTCGACCTAAACCAAGCCATGCTGACGTACGCCCGCAGCAAGCTGTCTGCCGCTGAGCTTTCGCGCGCGCAAGTCCGCCACGGCGACATCTACAACTTGGCGCTCGCCGATGGTTCTGCGTGCGTTGTCACCATGCATCAGGTACTCCACTTCCTGTCCGACCCGCGCCGCGCCGTTTTGGAGGCAGCGCGGGTGCTCGCTCCCGGTGGCCGCCTGCTTATCGTTGATTTCGCGCCCCACACGCTGGAATTCCTACGTGAAACCCAAGCTCATGACCGCCTCGGTTTCTCAAATGCCCTGGTTAGCCAATGGCTGAGCGACGCCGGTCTCGATGTGCGCGCCGTTGAGGAAATGCCGGCCGCCGTCGAGCACGGTTCGCAAAAACTGACGGTGACGCTCTGGCTGGCCGAACGCCCCGCACAGTCGGCCATTCTCACACAACTTTCACATACGTCTCTACTTGAGGAAGCACGTTGATGGCCAGCCCGATTGATCGTTCCGCCCCTGAGCGCAAGAGCCACCTGCTCGGCAATGGCGACATCGACGTTTCGTTCGAATTCTTCCCGCCCAAGACGGAGAAGATGGAAGATAACCTGTGGGCCGCCGTCCATCGCCTCGCCCCGCTGCGTCCCGAATTTGTCTCCGTGACCTACGGCGCAGGCGGCTCCACGCGTGAACGCACCCATGCGACCGTTTCCCGCCTCGTGCGCGAAACGCCTTTGAAGCCGGCCGCCCATTTAACCTGCGTGGACGCAACCCGCGCCGAGGTTGATGAAGTTGCCCGCGCTTACTGGGATGCCGGCGTGCGCCATATCGTTGCCTTGCGCGGCGACCCGCCGGGCGGCGTCGGCACGCGCTACGAGCCCCATCCAGGCGGCTATGCCAACGCTGCAGAACTTGTCGCTGGTCTGAAGAAGATCGCCAATTTCGAAATTTCGGTCGCAGGTTATCCCGAGGGTCATCCTGAGAGCTCTTCGCTGGACGCCGACCTTGATAACTTAAAGGCCAAAGTTGATGCTGGCGCCGACCGCGTCATCACCCAGTTCGGCTTCGATAATGCCCATTTCCTGCGCCACTTGGAACGTGCCCGCTCGTGCGGCATCTGGGTGCCGATCATGCCGGGAATTGTGCCGATCCATAACTACAAGCAGGTTGCAGGCTTTGCGACCCGCGCTGGCGCAACCGTTCCCGCCTGGATGATCCGCCGCTTCGAAGGTCTAGAAAACGACCCCGGCACGAGCCACCTCGTCGCCGCCGCCGTAGCGACCGAGCAAGTGATGGAGCTCGTGGACCATGGCGTACGCAAGTTCCACTTCTACACCTTGAACCGCGCCGACCTGGTCTATGCCATCTGCCATCTGCTTGGGCTTCGTCCAACGCGGCGCACCAAGATCGAAACCCTTAAAGACGCCGCCGCTTGAGT
>JANOVN010000497.1:0-6914 GCA_031417455.1 Hyphomicrobiaceae bacterium
GGAGCCGACTTCGGAGGAGGTCGCGAGCGTGATCGGGTAGGAGGCGGGGTGTTTGCTCGCAAGCGCGCCGGTCGCTGCGAGGATGTCGGCCAGTTCGTAGGGGTTGAGCTTGTCGGCTTTGGTCAGCACGATCTGGTACGATACGGCTGCGGTATCGAGCATTTCCATGATGGTTTCGTCGACGGCCTTGATGCCGTGGCGGCTGTCGATCAGCAGGAAGACGCGGGCGAGGGTCTGCCGACCCTTGAGGTAGTCTTGGACCAGACGGGTCCAGGCGTCGACTTTGTCTTTGGGCGCTTTGGCGAAGCCGTAGCCCGGCATATCGACGAGGTACATGTCGCCGTTGTCGGGACGGAAGTAGTTGAGTTCCTGCGTTCGTCCGGGCGTGTTTGAGGTGCGCGCCAAGCCCTTGTTGGCAATCAACGCGTTGAGCAGGCTTGATTTGCCAACATTGGAGCGTCCGGCGAAGGCGATCTCAATGCGGTTGGCTTCGGGCAAATGATCGAGGGCGACAACGCTTTTGACGAATGTCCAAGGGCGGACCGCCAGCCTCTCGCCAGCCGCCAAAAGTTCGGGCGAGAAGTCTGTCAATTCAAGCGACGCTTTGCCGGTCAAGCCTTCTTGGGTCAAGGTTTGGCCTTTTCGCCAGACTTGGGTTTGCCAGGGGTCTTGTCGTCTGCTTTCGGCTTGGTTTCGACGCCACGGAGGCTGTTGAAGAAACTCTTGAGGTCAGACCACTGGCGGACCAGGTTGTCCTTGATGTGGAGTTCGACGCCGAGTCGCTTGTTGATGACGGCCTGCTGGGCGATCGTCAGTGTGTTGTTGACGGCCCAGTAGATAACGAGTCCGGCAGGGAAGCTTGCCATCATGAAGGTGAAAATGACGGGCATCCAGGCAAAGACCTGTTGCTGAACGGGGTCGGGCTGGGGCGGGTTCATCTGCATCTGCAGCCACATCGTGACGCCCATGATGAGCGGCCAGACGCCGATCATCAGGAACTGCGGGACGTCGAAGGGCAGCAAGCCGAACAGATTGAACATCGTCGTCGGGTCGGGCGCGGACAGATCTTTGATCCAGCCGAAGAAAGGCGCGTGACGCATATCGATGGTGCCGTACAGGACTTTGTACAGGCCGAAGAACACGGGGATTTGCAGCAGGACCGGCAAGCAGCCCGCGAGCGGATTGATCTTTTCCTTCTGGTAGAGCGCCATCAGTTCTTTGGACTGGCGTTCCTTGTCGTCCTTGAAGCGCTCTTTCAGCTTTTCCATCTCTGGCTGGAGCTTCTTCATCTTCGCCATCGATTCATAGGATTTGTTGGCGAGCGGGAAGAACAGGCCCTTCAACAAAATCGTGATGGCGATGATGGTGATGCCGAAGTTGTGGGTCAGCTTGTTGATGTTTTCCATCACGTGGAACATCGGCTTGGTGATGAAGTAGAACCAACCCCAGTCGATCATCAGATTGAATTTCAGGATGCCGAGCTTGTCTTCGTATTTCTCGATCAGGCTGACCTGTTTGGCGCCGGCGTAGAGCTGGCTTGCGCTTTCACCCTTGGCGCCTGGGGCAACCGTTAGAGCTGGGTATTCGAAGCGGGTTTCGAACTGGTCGGTTTCGGTGGCGCTGCGTTTCTGGTCAACAGAGAAGATTGCGGTGTATTTGCCGGTCTGGTTGGGGATCAGGGCTGCGGCCCAGTATTTGTCGGTGACGCCGAACCAGCCGCCGACCTGATCCTTGAGCGCTTTGCGGATGCCGGTGTGCTTGGCGTCTTCCTTGGCGAAAGAGGCGTAGCCGTATTCCTGAAGGCCCGATTCACCGACGTAGCCGACGAGGCCCTCGTGGAGCACGTAGTTGGCGTCGGCGCTGGTCTTGGCGTCGCGGAAGATGCGACCGTAAGGCTTGAGAGTAACCGGAGCGCCGGATTTGTTTTCGACTTCATCGGCGATCTTGAACATATAGTCGGCATCGACCGAGATCGTGCGTTTGAAGGTCAGGCCCTGGCCGTTATCCCAGGTGAGGACGACGGGGGTCGTGGTGGTCAGGGCCGATGCGCCGTCGCTGGTCCAGACGGTCTGGCCATCGGGCAACGGGATCTTGGTTGCGCTTTCGTTGGTCCAGCCATAGTCGGCGAAGTAGGCCTGCGGCGATTCCGTGGGCTCAAACAGGATGATGTTGGGGCTCTTGGGATCAACCAATTCGTGGAACTTGACGAGGGACAGATCGTCGATGCGTCCGCCCTTGAGGCCGATTGAGCCTTTCAGGGACGGGGTGTCGACGGGAATCCGTGGGCTTAACGCAATGGCTGCTTGGCGATTGGCCGCACGCACGATGCTGGTGCGGGTGGTTTCGGCCGGATTGCCGGTGGAGGGAGCAAGCACGGTGCCGGCGGCGCTGGTTGATGCCTTTTCGGCGTCGGCTTTGGCGAGCTTTTCGACGCGCTGGCGCTCGCGCTCCTCGCGCATCCGCGGCTCGGCATAGAAGTACTGCCAGGCCAGAAACACGGCCATGGACAGCAAGAGCGCCATCCATATGTTGTTTTGATTTTCAGGCTGGCGGTTCTTCATATCAGTCTCGGCTGGACTTGTTTGGCTGCGTGCTTGTCGCAGATCTGGGGGGCGGACGCGATAACCCTTCTGTCACACCCTTTGGTTCAGCCGGGAAGGTTTTGGGATCGGCCGGGCGGGTGTTGGAGGAATTTGGGTCCGGTTTTTTCGAATGCGGAGCATGAACTCGTTCAAACGCTGTCTTAAGGTCGGCGACCAACTTTGCAAAATTCTGATCGACTGCGGGACGGCGTGCGACGAGGACATAGTCGGTGTCGGGGCGTGCGACGAGAGGCGAGATTTCTACCAGCGCTGCACGAAGTCGTCTGCGGATCTTGTTGCGGACGACAGCGTTGCCGATCTTTTTGGTGATGGTGAAGCCAAAACGGGGGCCGTTCAGCGATTGAAAGCGGGACGACCGGGCAGCCGGTTTTGAGTGCTGCGCTACGGATTGTGCGGCGGTATCGGACGGGTTGGCTTGCGGACGCTGTTTGCACTCGAGAACGAACGCAGGTGTCGTCGCGCGACCACCACCGCGGACGCGCTGAAACTCCGCCCTTTTTTTGAGCGTTTGAAATGTCTCGCGCTCAGTTGTTCGATGTTTTGGCACTCGCTTGGCCTTCGGTTTCCATTCTATTCGTATGGTATCCGCGGCGGTAGGCGAAGCTGTGGGATCAAACCGTCCTCAGGCCGAAAGGCGCTTGCGGCCCTTGGCGCGACGGCGAGCGAGAACGCGAACGCCACCGGGCGTCTGCATGCGCTTGCGGAAGCCGTGGCGGCGCTTGCGCACGAGGCGGCTGGGTTGATACGTACGTTTCACGTTCGTCTCCGTGCTCTGACAGCTGTGCCCCGTTGAGCTTGAAAGCGCGCAATGAATGCGCGCGCAGCTGTCGCGTGACCTGACCTAAAAATACCTTCGATCACAGGCCAAGCTGGGCTAAACGGCCCCATATAAACGCCATGATCATAGAAGAAAGGCGGGTATAGGGGGGCTGGACAGCAAAGTCAATTCGCGACTGGCCGATTGTGATATTTGGGTGCGATTGGATTGTCAGGGACGATACAACATAGCAATGAGCCGAGATCCACAAATTCACGAGTTGAGACCGGGCGGGTCCCGTCGGTTCTTAGCGAATCTGCCGGTCTGGGTCGTTGCGTTCGTGGCGCTGGCCGGGTTGGGCGTCATGGCCGGGTTGTGGTTTGCGTTTCAAGCCGTTTTAGAGGTGGTGTCGTTCAAGACGATCGGGGTCAATTACGAACTGCTCAAAGTGTATGTCGCCGCCAACACCAGGCAAGCAGCACTGATGTATGTTGCTGTTTACGCTATTCTGGGTGCGTTGATCCTGCCTGGAAGTGCTCTGCTGGTCGTCGCGAGCGGGCTGTTTTTTGGAGCAGGAGCCGGTGTTCCGTTATCGTTATTTGCATCGATGCTGGCTGCGATATTGGCCTTTTGGGTGGTGCGCACGGCCTTTGGACGGCGGCTCGCCGCGTTACCCAGTCCCACTTTTGCCAAATTCCGGGCCGGTTTTAAACGGCATGGGCTGGGTTACATGCTGTTTCTGCGGTTGACGCCGGGGTTGCCGTTTTCGGCGCTTAACGTGGTGCCGAGCCTCATCGGTGTGTCGTTTTCGACGTTTGCCATTGGGACGTTCCTGGGGCTGGTGCCGTCGCGGATTGCTTTGTCCACAGCGGGTGCCGGGCTTGGGCACGCGATCCAAACGCAAAATGCGCTATATTCGCAGTGCCTGCGCCGGCAAACGGCGGATTTAGGACATTGTACCTATGATCTTGATGTGGCTTCCCTCTTGACGAAGGAGATGCTGGCGGCCTTTGTCGCGCTAGCGATTCTGGCGATAATTCCGGCGATGTTGGACGCCGCGCCGCGTATCTGGCAGCGGATCAGGCCCAATTTCAAGCCGTAGTTTAATGGCGTCAAGTCACGGATTGCAGTCACGGATTGCGCGTGTCGTTTTTTCGAAAGTGATGCTGGCTGCTGGCGCCAAATGTCTGCGCGGCAGGACACATCTGAGGGAGCCTTGACTATGTTGATGTCCAATCCGGCCGTGAGTTCTACTGCCAGCCCTGCCGAGCGGGAGCCCATCGTCACCGATCTTTGCATATTGGGGGCAGGACCTGGTGGGCTTGCTTTGGCGGCAAGTGCTGCGGCGTTCGGGCAAAAGGTTGTGCTGATCGAGAAGCACAAGATGGGCGGCACGTCACTCAATTATGGAGCGATGCCGGTTGCGGCACTGCTTGCTTGCGCGGACCGGGCGCACGCGTTCCGCAGTGCCGGGCCGTTTGGAATTGCGCCGTTCGAACCAACCGTGGACCGGGCTGCGGTGCTGGGGCAAATTGCCGACATCATGGAAAAGAGCGCGCCGAATGCGTCCGTGGAACGGATGACTGGGCTGGGCGTGCGCGTCATTCAGGCAGCGGGGCGGTTCGTTGACGCCAAAACAGTCGTGGCGGGTGAACACAAGATTACGGCGCGGCGGTTTGTGATCGCAACGGGCGCTTCGCCTGTCGTGCCAGTGATTCCTGGGCTGACGAATGTCGCCTATTACACGAGCGATACGATTGCGACCGTGCGGGGTACCATCGATCATCTCATCGTGGTGGGCGGCGGTGCGACGGGCGTCGAGTATGCGCAGGCCTACCGGCGGCTGGGGTCGCGGGTTACTCTGATCGAGCAAGCAAAGGTGTTGCAGCGGTTCGATCCGGAACTCGCGTCGGTGGTCAGGGCGCGGTTGGCAGCCGAGGGCGTTGTCATCGTTGAGGAAGCCACGCTTGCAAAGGTCGAAGGGGGAGGCGAGCGGTTGCGTTTCGAAGTCGTGGCCGACGGCGTGCGCTCAAAGCTCGAGGGATCGCATCTGCTGCTGGCCTGCGGGCGTCAGCCTGTGATCGCCGACATCGGGCTGGAAGCGGCCAAGATTGCGGTCACAGAGCAGGGCATCCAGGTCAACAAGTACCTGCGGACGAGCAACCGGCGGGTGTTTGCGATGGGCGACGTGACGGGGATGCCGCATTCGACGCAGCGGGCGGAGTATCATGCTGGGCACCTGGTCGATACGCTGTTGTTCAGGTCGTCCAAACCGGTCAATCCGCGGCTTATTCCGGCGTCGGTTCATACTGACCCAGAACTTGCAACCGTTGGGTTGGCTGAAGCCGAGGCGCGCGGCACCTATTCGTCGATCCAAGTGTTTCGCTGGCCGCTGCATGAAAATGCGCGGGCTCTGGCAAATCGGACGCCCACGGGCCATATCAAGGTGATTGCCGACAAAAGCGGCAAGATTATCGGCGCGGCAATCGTTTCCCGGGCGGCAACAGAGTTGATAGGCGTGTGGTCGCTGGCGATTTCCAAAGGACTGAGCTTGGACGATATGAGTGATTTTATCATGCCATTCCCCTCGCTTGGAGACATCAGCGCGAAAGTTTCGTCGCAAAGGTCTGCGGTGTCGGTAGGTAACGCTATCAGCCGGCGGTGGGTCAAGTTTCTCACCAAACTAGGGTAGTATGCCTTTCCAGGTTAGTAACGAGGTGAAAGCAGGGTGGTGCACGAAGCGGATAACGACAGCAAGCGCCCGGCGGGTGAGCGTCCGTCAGCGCTCTTTGATCCGCAAGCGGCGCAGTATGCGCTGAAATCGGTGTCGGCGAAGGCGTCGGCGTTTGCTTGGCCACAATTCAAGGTTCCTGCATTTTTGTTTGCTTTGCCGATGCGGCTGTTGCTGTTGACGGCGTTGTTCGTGATGACCGCCGAAATGGCGATTTTCGTGCCGACGCTGGCGACGTTCCGACAGACGTGGCTTCAGGAGCGGTTGACGGCTGCGCAGTTGGCCGCGCTCGCCGCCGAGGGGTATCCCGGCGGAACGGTGCCGTCATCGTTGCGGGCCGAATTGCTGCGGACGGCGCAGGTCAAAGCCGTGGCGTCCCGCAATAACGGGCAACGGCGGCTGGTGCTGCCCCTCGACAACGATTTGAAGATCGACGAGCATTATGATCTGCGCCAGTCACCGGCGGGGTTTGTTCAGCATCTGATCGCGCAGGCGCGATTGTATGGAGACACGCTGGGTGAACTGTTTGCCAAAGAGGGGCGCACCATCCGCGTGCTGGGCCGCATCGGCGACGAGCCTGATGATCTCATCGAAATCGTAATGCCCGAAGCGCCGCTCAAGGCCGCCATGTGGGAGCAGAGCCGCAACGTGTTTTGGCTCTCGTTGCTCATTTCGCTGATGTCTGCTGGGCTGGTCTATCTGTCGCTCTACTACCTTGTGGTGCGGCCGATCCTGCGATTGTCGCGGAATATGCAGTTGTTCAGCCAGAACCCTGAAGATGCCGGCCGGATCATCGTGCCCTCGGCGCGCTGGGACGAGGTGG
>JANOVN010000498.1:0-8935 GCA_031417455.1 Hyphomicrobiaceae bacterium
CACGACCAATGCGTCCCGCATTCATTAATTGGACGCTAGACAACTCTGCGTATGCTGTCGCTGGAAGTCGTTTGTGCATCGGTGTTCCGTGAATTCAAATTTCGAGCAGCTTGGATGCCTCTCATAGCATGGATGATTTGGCATCGTCGGACCGAAAATTGCACACGAAATTTGATTCGTCGATCAACTGATTTTGGGGCTACAGAATAGGCCACATCTCCGGAAGGCGAGGTCGTCACGCTGTTTGCGACCCACGCTATCGAGGTTGGGGAGCAGCTATTTATTGATTACCGGTTTGAAGAGGCGAAGGACAAGCCGGTTTGGGCGGACGATATTTGATTCAAGCGCTCAGTTGCCAGCAGATGTGCTGGAGTTCTTCTTCGGCAGCGAGGCCGGTGCTTTCGGCGGGGAAAATCTCGTCGAAGTCGATGTCGTCGGCCATGTGCATGTCGCCGCCGAAGTGATGAGCAAGCATGTTGAGTTCGCCGTGGAGCGCGCCGACGGTCGAAGCGAAGTCGCCGACGGTGTGGGAATCTGGAGTGGTGACGCTGGCGGTGAACCGATCCAGCAGGGCTGCGAGGTTTGCGCCCAAGGGCTGTTCGACGCTCTCGGCTCGCGCGTGCTCGATGGCGGCGAAATCATGATCCGTCGTTGCATCCGTCGTCGCGTGAGTTTCGATCGTCATAGCCCGCTCCCCCTGGCAATGTGATGCCGATCAGATTACGGGACAATCGTTAACGGTGCGTTTACTCCATGAGCGGGGAGCAAAATTCAATGTTCTCGTTTGCTGCCGCCCCTCACCCCGACCCTCTCCCCATCGCAGTCGATGGGGATAGGGGAAGTTCAAAACATCGCAGGGTGAACGCGGTCGGGCGGGGCGTGGCCATCGAGGAAGGCCTTGATGTTGATGATGACCTTTTCGCCCATGTCGACGCGGCCTTCGAGAGTGGCTGATCCCATGTGGGGGAGTGCGATCACGCGGTCGGAGGCGAGCAGCTTTTGGTTGACCGATGGCTCGTGCTCGAACACGTCGAGGCCGGCACCGGCGATGCTTCCTGCTTCGATCAGGCGAGCGAGTTCGTTTTCGTCGATGACTTCGCCACGCGAGGTGTTGACGACGAAGCAGGATGGCTTGAGCAGTTTGAGGCGGCGGGCCGACAGCAGGTGGTAGGTCGCTGGCGTGTGCGGGCAATTCACCGAAAGGATGTCGACGCGCGACAGCATCTGGTCGAGCCCTTCCCAATAGGTCGCTTCCAGCTCTTTTTCGATGCTGTCGGCGACGCGGCGGCGGTTGTGATAATGGATTTGCAGGCCAAAGGCTTTGGCGCGGTGGGCAACCGCTTGGCCGATGCGGCCCATACCGATAATGCCCAGCCGTTTCCCGTGGATACGGTGGCCCATCATCCACGTCGGCGACCACCCGGTCCAATTCTGCTTATGATCCTTGAGGTAGGCAGCACCTTCCGCAAGGCGGCGCGGCACGGCCAGGATCAGGGCCATGGTCATGTCGGCGGTGTCTTCGGTGAGGACGCCCGGGGTGTTGGTGACAATGATGCCGCGGTTGCGGGCGGTGGCGAGGTCGATGTTGTCGACGCCGGTGCCGAAATTGGCGATCAGACGCAGTTGAGGGCCCGCCTGGGCGATCACCGAGCGGTCGATCCGGTCGGTGACTGTCGGCACCAGGACGTCGGCGGTCTTTACCGCCTCAATTAGCTCGGCGTGGCTCATCGGCCTATCATCGGAGCTGAGGCGGGCCTCGAATAGTTCCGACAACCGTTCCTCGACGACGCCGGGGAGCTTGCGGGTGACGATGACGATGGGCGGCTTGGTATTGATGGGCATTTCGTCTTCCAAGATTAGGCGGGCATAATCGTTCAGGCGCGAACCAAGTGAACGCGTCGCGCGTTCCGGTATCAGATTTGTCTAGAGCCTGATCGGGCCGGATGGAAGTTCTTTTGACGGCTTAGTGCCTGTCTCGATAGATTTCGAGCACGGTGTGAAGCGTGGGTAGGCGTTTAAGTGTGGATGGTGGCCATATCGCGAACAAACTCGCGATTGAATCTGAGTGCTTCGTTTATACTGAAGGCGGAGAAATTCAACCTGCTAGCCCTTCAAAAATATGAGAGTGATCGTGACATCGCCGCATCCAGACCGAAAGCGACTTGCAGACCGAAAGCGACTTGCAAACCGAAAGCGACTTGGCGGACTGGCGATTGCAACAAGTTTTGGCGCAATATTAGCAATTCCTGGAGTTGCATCTGCCGCCGAGCCAAAACCCACCGACATTGCGGCGACGGGCAAGCAGGCCGTGCCGCGCTATGCGAGCTTGAAGCCGTCGCGGGCTAATCTGCGCAGCGGGCCGGGGATCGAATATCCGACCGTCTGGGTCTATCATCGCGAGGGCTTACCGCTTGAAATCATCAAGGAATTTGAGGGCTGGAGGCAGGTGCGCGACGCGGACGGCGCGTCGGGGTGGGTGTTGCAATCGTTTTTGTCGGGTCGGCGGACGGCACTGATCGAGCCGTGGCAGGCCAAGCCGGGCGTCGCTCCGCCGCAGATTTCGCTGCTTGCCGACGATAGCGATAAGTCCCGGTTGGTTGCCAGCGTCGAGGCGGGGGTGATTGCCAACGTGCTGTCGTGTGACGGCAAATGGTGTTGGGTCAGTGTCGACAAATACAAGGGTTACGTCCAACAGAAGAAGCTGTGGGGCGTGTACGAGGCTGAGATATTGAAGTAGGTGCTTGGGGACCTTGCCTTATGGCTCCAGGGCCTAGTGGCTGATTTTCGTTTGTCGCTTGCTGAGCGCACGAGATGACTGCTTTGCGCTATTGCGTGTCGGGCACGAGACGGACTACGACGTCGATGTGGGAGATGCGCATACCAGCGGGTGGCTCGGGCAGGCCATCGACGCGGATGGTATCGCTGGGGATGTCGAGGAGTTCGCCGTCGGCCTCTACGAAAAAGTGATTGTGATTCGAGGTGTTGGTGTCGAAGTACGCCCGCGCGGCGTCGATGGCGAGTTCGCGCACGAGACCCGCGCTGCGAAACTGATGGAGTGTGTTGTAGACAGTGGCGAGCGAGACGTGTTCGCCCTTGGCTAAGGCTTCAGCATGGAGAACTTCGGCGGAGACATGGCGGTCGTGTTCGGCAAACAGCAATTCGGCCAACAGCTGGCGCTGGCGCGTAGGCCGCAGTCCCGCCGAGCGCAACAGAGCCGTCACGCGCGCTCGCGTTTGCGGGCAGGTCGCCTTTGTCGCGTTCTTGTCCGTCGCGTTCTTGTTCATCGTGTTCTCGTTCATCGTGTTCTCGTTCGTAGCATCCTTGGCAGTGTGGTGTGTCATGGCAACACGCGTTCCAACAGGCTCGGAGGGGCGGATCGCCTCCCACGATTTGTGCAATCAATATACGTGGGTGCGCCAGGTGTCGCAATAGAGGCGCCAGCGCGGCATTAACGACGGGGGATTTCCGCTGTTGCCCGCGCTTTGCATTGCTTAACCGACTTGACGGTCGGCGGCTTTACCTTTTGAAGGTGAGAAGGAAAGTTGTGTTAAGCGCGCCCGCCGAAAGAAGCGGGTCGTGTCTGGCGCGAAGTGCTGGACACAAACGAAGAGAAAGACAACACGATATGGCCGAACGGCGCTCCAGCTACGATTATGCCGCCCTCCTGGAATGCGGGCATGGCCGCCTGTTTGGGCCCGGCAATGCTCAGCTTCCACTGCCGCCCATGCTGATGTTTGAAAAGATTTCGGCGATCTCAGACACCGGCGGCGCGTATGGCAAGGGCCAGATCGTGGCGGAACTGACGGTTGCTGGAAATCCGGCACTCGACTGGTTTTTCAAGTGCCATTTCGCCGGCGATCCTGTGATGCCGGGCTGTCTGGGACTCGATGCGCTGTGGCAATTGACGGGGTTTTTCCTGGGCTGGTCGGGACTTACCGGCCAGGGCCGTGCGTCGGGCGTGGGCGAAGTCAAGTTCATGAAAGAAGTGACACCGGACATCAAACATCTCAAATACGTTATCGACATCAAGCGGGTCATTGCGCGAAAACTAAAGCTTGCCGAGTCCGACGGACAATTGATTGCCGATGGTGAAGTCATCTACACGGCCAAGGATCTGCGGGTTCTGTTGAAGCCGGAACCGGCCGCGGTCAGCGGTTGACGTGAACGCAGTACGAACAGCCAGACGATCGATAAAGGTGCGCGCGATATGAGACGTGTTGTTGTGACGGGCATGGGCATCGTGTCCTCGATCGGGAACACCACCCAAGAGGTGACGGCCTCCTTGCGCGATGCCAGATCGGGCATCGTGAAGGCGGACAAATACGCCGAACTCGGGTTCCGTTCGCAAGTTCACGGCCAGCCCCAGCTCGACTGGGAAGCGATTGTTCCACGCAAGCCCAAGCGCTTCATGGAAGCCGGAATCGGCTGGAACTATATCGCGATGGATCAGGCGATCCGCGACAGCGGGCTTGAGCCGGGTTCGATTTCAAACGAGCGGACCGGCATCATCATGGGGTCGGGAGGGCCGTCCACGCGATCTATCGTGTGGGCCGCCGATACCGCACGCAACAAGACCCCAAAACAAGTCGGCCCCTTCGAAGTCACCAAGGGCATGTGCTCGGGGACTTCGGCGGTGTTGGCGACTAGCTTCCAGATCAAGGGTGTGAACTATTCGATCTCGTCGGCGTGCTCGACCTCGGCGCACTGCATCGGGAACGCCTCCGAACTGATTCAATTCGGCAAACAGGACGTGATGTTCGCGGGCGGCTGTGAAGAACTCGACTGGACGTTGTCGGTCCTGTTTGACGGCATGGGCGCGATGTCGTCGCGCTACAACGATACGCCCGCGACCGCCAGCCGCGCCTACGACAAGAACCGCGACGGGTTCGTGATCGCGGGCGGCGCGGGCGTGCTGGTGCTTGAAGAGCTGGAACATGCCAAGGCGCGCGGCGCCAAGATTTACGGCGAGGTTGCGGGTTATGGCGCGACTTCGGATGGGTTCGACATGGTGGCACCGTCGGGCGAGGGTGCGATCCGCTGCATGAAGAGCGCGATGAAGGGCCTCGACAACAAGGGACTTGGTTGCGACATCGACTATATTAATCCGCATGCGACGGCGACCCCGATTGGCGACGCACGCGAGATCGAGGCGATCCGGGCGGTGTTTGGGACAATGGTTCCAAAAATCGCGGCCACCAAGTCGCTGACCGGCCATTCCCTGGGCGCTATCGGCGTTCAGGAAGCCATTTTCTCGCTTTTGATGATGAAGAATAATTTCATCTGCGAAAGCGCCAATATCGAGGAACTCGATCCGGCTTTTGCCGACATGCCGATTGTGCGCAAGCGCATTGACGACGCTGAACTTAACTGTGTGATGTCTAACAGTTTTGGGTTCGGCGGAACCAATGCAACATTGGTTTTCAAGCGTTACAATGGTTAACTGTCAGGCCGGTGGTTAGGGTCGTTCCAGTTTTGATTGAACAGCGGAAGGACCCTAGCTCTTTGTATTGTCGTGACCTTCCGGGAAAACCGCTCACACCCCCGCCTTCGCGGGGGCATGCTTTTCCCGGAAGCACTCTAAGGGTGCCGGATTTCTTGGCATAGAGTTTGCTGAGTTGAGCCAGTTTTGAATTCATACCGCCGGTTCCGGCGCAACGTAGAGGCGTTCCATGTCCGAACACGATATTGCAGTCCCAGGCCCCCTGATGGCTGGCAAGCGCGGCCTTATCATGGGGGTTGCCAACGACCGCTCAATCGCCTGGGGCATTGCGCGGGTTCTGGCCGGACAGGGCGCCAAACTGGCCTTTACGTATCAAGGTGACGCATTCGGCCGCCGCGCGATACCGCTGGCTCAGTCGGTCGGGGCTGAAATCATTGCGCCGTGCGATGTGGGCGATTTAGCCAGTGTTGACGCCGTATTTGATGAGATCAAGCAGAAGTGGGGCGGGCTCGATTTCGTCGTCCATGCGCTCGCGTTCTCGGATCGCCGCGAGTTGGCTGGCCGCTATGCCGATACCAGCCGGGAAAACTTTACCAACACGATGGTGATTTCGTGCTTCTCGTTCACGGAAATTGCCAAGCGGGCTGCCGACTTGATGCCGAACGGCGGGACGCTGTTGACGCTGACGTATGGCGGTGCGACCCGGTGGGTGCCCTCCTATAACGTGATGGGCGTCGCCAAGGCAGCGCTCGAAGCGTCGGTGCGGTATCTCGCCGCCGACTTGGGTCCGCAGGGTATTCGCGTCAACGCGCTGTCGGCAGGTCCCATGCGGACGCTGGCAGGAGCTGGCGTTTCAGACGCGCGCTTGATCTTCAATTACCAGAAGGATCATTCGCCGCTGCGCAAGACGCCGACGCTCGACGATGTCGGTGGATCGGCGCTGTATCTGCTGTCGCCACTGTCAGGCGCCGTGACCGGAGACGTGCACTTTGTCGATTGCGGGTATTCTACTGTCGCGATGCCGACGCTTGAAAGCCTCAAGTCACTCGACACCGAAGCAAAGTCAGCCCGCACGCCATCGGAAGCCGCCGAATAGGATCTTGGCTTCCTTTTGGCGGAATTAGCCGTAACCGGCGAGAGAGATTTGCAACCTTGGCGTTTTTCAGATGCACGAATGTCAAGCATCGTGTAACGGACTCGCGTGCGTTATTCTAACTTCGAGGGAAACCATGAAGAAAACTCTTGCCGTTCTTGCACTGGGTCTAGCAGCCTTGCCGCTGCTGGCTGGTTCAGCCTTTGCTCACGGCTGCCACCGCGATGTTCAAGAAGGACGACACGGCTGGCATCGGCACGCTGGCTACGACTGCGAGCGCGTTGAGGCGCGAAACCCGTACGCTTATCGGTACCGCGAGCATCACCGCCACGAGCAGGTCTGCAGGAAAAAGTGCCACTACATCGGCCCGTTTAAAGAGTGCAAAACGGTCTGCGAGTAATCGCTGGGCTTTAGATCGCAAGCTAGAAAATCAGAGCGCGCATGATCGGTGTTTTCGACTCGGGCCTTGGCGGCCTCACCGTGCTGCGCGTTCTTGCCGAACGATTCCCCCAGCTGTCATTCACCTATTTCGGCGACCACGCCAACGTGCCGTATGGCAATCGGCCCTCTGAGGAAGTGGTTGCACTGACGCGGGAGGCGACGGAGGCCTTGTTCCGCCGGGGCTGCCGCCTCGTGCTGCTTGGATGCAATACCGCCACTGCCGTTGCAGCCCGCAGTTTACAGCAGACGTGGCTGCAAGGTTCGCCCTGGAAGGGCACACATAATATTCTTGGCATCGTCGCGCCCACCGTAGAGGCAGCAACTCAGACGCCATGGGCCGTGACCGCTCCGCAATACCCGCAGAAATACAATACAGACCTCGTCGCCGTGTTCGGCACCACGCGCACGGTGGCGTCCGGCGTATACCCGGAGGAAATCCGTAAGCGCTGCCCCAAGGTCTTGGTGGTACAGCAGGTGTGCGCCGAACTTGCCGGGGCAATCGAGGCAGGCGCGCCCGAGGCCGAACTAGACGCGCTGGTGGCCGCCGGTGTTGCTGGGTTGATGGCCCAGACGGGCGGGGCACCGCCGCACCGGGCGATCCTGGGTTGTACGCACTTCCCGCTGGTCGAACACCTGTTCCGGCGTCATCTGCCACCCTTCACCCGGATGCTGTCGCAGCCGGTCGTCGTCGCGGACAGTTTTGAGGATTACCTCGCGAGACGGCCCCACTACGTGGCGGACTGCCCGGCGGAGCGCTCGATCACGTTGCTGACATCGGGCGACCCGGCGGACGTCAACCCGCGCGCGCGGATCTTCTGGCCCGATGCACCAGCGTTTGCGCGGGTTTGACGGGCCAGCGCTTGAAGTCCGCGGCCCAGACCCGCTCAACGGAGAACACTCGAACTCCCCTTTTTGAGCCTTCACGCCGCGTGGATGGACAGGTCTGCAATCGTTGGGTTGGTGCCTGTCAGCGGGTTGTCGGGGTCCCAGCCTATGTTGACGGTTTCGAAGCGGCCACCCAAGCCGTCGTAGATGAGGAGGCGGCCGACGAGGCTTTCACCAATTTCCAGAATCTCTTTGAGGACCTCGACCGCCGCCAGCGTTCCCAGCACGCCGACGGTTGCGCCCAACACGCCGACTTCTGAACAATTGGCGACCGTTCCCGGCGGCGGGGCCTCAGGGAAGATGCAGCGGTACGTCGGGTACTTGATGCCGTCAGGATTGGTCAGATGCGGCTTTAAGGTGGTTAGGTGGCCATCGAAGGGGCCAACGGCTGCAAACACCAGGGTGCGTTTGGCTAAGCAGCACGCGTCCGACACTAAATAACGGGTGGCGAAGTTGTCAGAGCCGTCCATGACGATGTCGTATCTGGCGATGGTTTTGAGCGCGTTGGTGGCGGTGATGCGGGCAGGGATGGCTTCGAGCGTTACGTGCGGATTGATGCGGGCGAGCGTTGCCTTGGCGCTCTCGACCTTGGGCATTCCGACGCCCGCTGTGTCGTGGACGATCTGGCGCTGGAGGTTGCTCAGCGAGACTGTGTCGTCATCCATGACGGCGATGGTGCCGACGCCGGCGGCTGCCAGATACAGCAGGATCGGCGACCCCAGTCCGCCCGCGCCGATCACCAGGACGCGGGCCCGCTTTAAGCGTTGCTGCCCCGCGCCGCCCACTTCCTTCAAGACGAGGTGACGCTTGTAGCGCTGGATTTCTTCGGCGGTCAGATGGGTCATGGGCTGTTCCTGTTCGCTTCGCGGTGGGCTATCGCCCACACCCATTTGGGGGAACGTGTTCCCCCAAACCCCCTCGCTTTTTGAGATCTAAGTAACTGACGACTATACCAATCCGCATAAGTACTGACTTATGCGGTTTGGTATCCGCGCGTGGGGTTGGTGGGGCGGCCACGCGCAAAGCAAAGAGAATACCAGCCCGCAGCCTGTCGAACGAAGAGTCAAAACTTCTGC
>JANOVN010000499.1:0-2947 GCA_031417455.1 Hyphomicrobiaceae bacterium
GCCAGCTGACGGGTTGCCGAATACTTCGCTCGAACCCGCAACCACCCCTGTAGACCCAGCTCGTCAACCGTGACCCTCGCGTGGTGCGATAAGCCAATCTCTCATGACGCTGTGGGGGCGGGGATAACTTTTTCAAAAAAATCCCCAGCCCGTAGGGCGCAATAGCTCTTGCGTATTGCGCCGGTGACGAGCCGCGCCGTCATCGCAAAGCGATGCTCTGCATCGTCATCGCCCCGCGATGCTCTGCATCGACGCCGGAGCGCGTTTAGCGCGTGAGGCCGAAATGCCGCTGCCAGCCACCTTCAGCCGTAAAATACCACGAACACGCCGGCTGCCATGACGGTCAGCGACATGACGACGACGACGGCGGAACGAACAAAATTGGCCATCTGGGCAACTCCTTGATCGCAACGAACCACTGCAATCAATTTACGCCCGCGCTCCTTAACGCCGTCTGACCCCGTCCTTCATCCCCTGTTCACTTGGTCATCACGTTTGGCCATCACTTTTCCTGCGCAGTCGCTGGCGCTGCCTCCGCCTCGGCCGCCGACCAACTCGGGTCCTTCATGGCGATTGCCTGACGGCGGCTGCCCAATTGCTGGAACGAATACCATGGCAGACGGCGGGTAAACGCCAGCGGCTTGGGATCGGCGTGCCAGAACCAGGACAGTACGTCGGATTTGCCCGGCTTGACCGTCTCCAGCGTCATCGTGAAGACCACGTCGCCTGAATCCTCCAGCACGAACGGGCGAACTTTGCCCACCGGATAAAACCGGATCGTATCTGAAAACGTCGAGCGTCCCTGAATACTGAGGGGGGCAAACGCGCGCGGTGTTTGATCGGCAACCTTGGGGTGATCGCCGAAATAGGCCCCATAAAACTTCAGTTTCGCGTTAGACTTAGTGTTGACCGCCTCCAGCGCAATCGACAGCACGGTCCCAGCCCGCGCCCCTTCGTTGGCGATCGTGACCGGAATGGCAAACAACTCCACATCCCCGCCGCCATCCTGGCCGTAATGCAGCACCGGCGGGACATAGGCGGTCAATTGCGGCTGCTTCATCACCGTTTCGTAAAAGCTGACCCCTGAAAACGCGAACGCGAACGCCGACACGATGGTCGCCAGCCGGTTTCCCCGGGACGCCATCCGCGCCAGACTTGGAAAGCTCGTTATCCCCGCAGACAAGCTCGGATCGGGCATCGACATGGCTATTCCCCTCACTGGCAAAACTGTTTTTCGAGCTTAGAAAACATCACGGCGATCTCAGGGCGCGGCCTAAGTCCGCCCCGCAACGCTGGCTGGCCGGTGCCACGTACTCTCAGAGCGTACAACTTCATAGGCAGCCCAAGCCGCGAAGTCGCCGCGCGTGCTGAGCCCGGTCTGGTTGCGATCCCGTCCCGCGACCGCTCGCCAAATTACGGTTCCGTCCGGCTTGCCCTTTTCCTCGTCGACAATCATCCGGACGCCCCAGTGCGACCCCACCGCCCCGTTTGAGTACGACCGCCCTAACTTGATATCGTCCGTTGCCAGATGCCGCCGGTCGGCCGCTTCCCGCATCAGTTCGCGCAGCCGCATGAACTCATCTTCGGTGATGTCGACGAACGTCCCTATCCGTCTCAGCGCCTCCGTAAAATCGGAATGGGTGAGCGTCAGCGCGTCGGGCGCGCTGGAAAATTCGGCAGACTTAGGCCGCCCCCACGCTGCTGGGTAGCGCCGCCAATTGAAGCTTGCATTAATCGCAATTGCTGCCACTACCATGATCGACGCATTCACCAGCACCGGATGGACCACGAAACCATATCCGAGCGCTGCCACCTGCTGCCCGCCGATTACGGCCGTCAAAGCTGTTGCGCCCCCCGGTGGGTGGATCGCGCGCAAATAATGCATAGCCCCGATCGATAACCCGACCGCCAGCGCCGCAGCTAACATCGGATCGGCCACATAGCGGGCGCACGTCACGCCAACGATGGCCGAGATAACATGCCCGCCAATTACCGGCCAAGGCTGCGACAACGCCCCATGCGGCACCGCAAACAACAATACCGCAGACGCCCCCATCGATGCGACGAGCATGGCAGCCCCGGCATCTCCCAGCAGCCCCCGCTCCAGCCACATCAGCACGTAGATGGCAACGACGCCGCCTATGGTCGAGACGCCCCGCTCGATATGCCCGACGGGAGCCCGTTCGATGCCAATATAGCGGTACAGCCGTTCGCCCCGCACTCTGATCCAGCGCTTATTGAACCACTTGCGCGTCACACGTTCTCCTGAGGCCGGATCAAAATCGACGAACTGGTATACCAAATACCAGACCGGCGGGGCGACGCAAGTCTTTGCCCAATATTTCATCACTTAGCGCGCGAGCGGCAAACGGCGTTGGAGCAGCCGCGACCTTCCAGTATACATTTCAAGTCACGCAAGGAGCACCCGTGCCCAAGATTGTCGAAACCATCGTTACCACCCAATCGGGTGATGGCGTCGTCCACGTTGCCCCGCTTGGGCTTATTGCGGATGGGCCGCATTGGATCATCGCACCCTTCGCCCCGTCGCGCACGCTCGACAACCTTCGTGCCGTACCGTTCGCGTGCGCGAGCCACACCGCCGACGTGCGGGTCTTCGCTGGATGCATCACCGGCCGCAAATCCTGGCCCACGGTGCCTGCCGCCAAGATCCCGGCCTCGCGCCTCGCCACTTGCGCTTCCCACTGGGAATTGGCCGTCGAGCACGTGATAGAGGACGCCCAGCGCCCTCGCTTCATCTGCCGCGTCGTCCACGCTGCAAGCCACGAACCCTGGTCCGGCCACAACCGCGCACAGGCAGCCGTCATCGAGTGCGCCGTGCTGACTTCGCGACTCCATATGCTTCCGGTTGAAAAGATCGACGCCGAACTCGAATACCTCAAAATCGCCATTTCCAAGACCGCAGGTCCCGCCGAACTCGAAGCCTGGG
>JANOVN010000500.1:0-6601 GCA_031417455.1 Hyphomicrobiaceae bacterium
CGCCTCGCACTCGAGGCGCCGACTCGACTGCACGCGGTTGAGATAGCCATAAATGTAGAGTTTGAGCAGAACCGCCGGGTGGTAGCCGGGGCGTCCCGTCGCCTGCGGTTGGACGCCCGCGAAGCCGAGGGCCCCCAGATCAAGCGCATCGACGAACACATCGACCGCGCGAACAGGGTTGTTTTCACCAACCCAATCTTCCAGACATTCCGGCAGTAACGTCGCCTGCCGCCGATCCATCCCCTCGACGAAACCCGCCATCCCCGCCCCCACCGATTCAGTCGAGTGACTTTAGCATGATCCGTACAAGTTTTCACACAGCCTGGACCCCAAGCCGACTCGGTGCAGGTGGGCAACACCTATGTTGCAAGAGTTGCACACGGGAATGTTCTAGCTGGTCTAGCCTGCGTTGCGTGGCAGTATTCAATGACCAATGTCGGCGTTCGATACCGACAAAAACGAACTCGAATTTAACAGATTGGTTGACGTATTTTGCATTACCAGGCGCCCTGCAGAACGAGGCCAACGTTGCCGTTGCCGGTCTGCCGAGCGGTCGTGTTGGTTTTTCGTCCGAACTGGAAAACCCCCATCGCGTTATCATTGCCATTCTGGGTGATCGAGGCGGATTGTCCGCGGCCGCGCTGAAAAATGCGAGCCCAGTTATTGCTGCCGTGCTGGCTGATCGCTGCACCGTTTCCAGGCCCGCGTTGATCCACTCGAGCGCGATTGCGGGAGTTCTTGAATAGCGAATACCAATGCAGACCTTCCTGCAGCACCCTGGCACTTTCACCCTTAGGGGTGATCGTCAGGCTCGCACTTCCGCCAGCGGCCGCGGGGGTCGGCAATTCCATCGCGGCGACGCCGAGCAGTATTGCCATGCAACCGGTCGTCAACTGTTTACGCAACATGTCCGTAGCCCTAACAAATTTCCAGTTGTCTTGAGGTTATCATGCGTCCCAGACTCATAGTGCGCCGCCGACGCGTTGCGTGCATTCAGAGGTGTTGCCTTCGGCGGCAATTCGGAGCGTGGCGGAATACGTGCCCTCGCCGCCAAGCGTGACTGTTCCGACGCTGGTGGGCGTACCCGCCGAAGCATTGAATGCGCCAGACTGCTTGATATCGGATTGCCCCGCACCGCCCGACTTTTTGACACTTAAGTTATACGACCCTTCGACGGCACGCTTGGCAAAGACCATGCCTTCGAGCGTGACGGCTGAGCCACTTCTACTAGCCTTGATTTCGCAGCGTACCGCCGATGCGGGATCCGAGCCCGCCTGGGCTGCCGAGAGGGCTGCTACGCCAATGCCTGAGGCCGCGAGGATAGCCAATACCATGTGCTTCGCATTCAAACGGATCATGTTGGTCTCCTATAAGGACCTTGAGAGAGGAGCTGTTTTTGCTCCTCTCTTGTGGCTGTGTGGACGCGTCAGTCCTGAACGATGACCGAGACGTTGCCAGCGCCGACCTGAGTTGTAGTTGCGTGGTTGTTTCGACCGGCCTGGATCACCCCGACGGCATTACCGTTGCCGTCCTGCGACGTGACCACAGAGTGGCCCGAGCCAAACTGGGCGACGCCGACAATATTGCCGCGACCGTTCTGATAAGTGTTGACCGAGTGGCTGTTACCCTGCTGGCCCACAACAGCACGGTTGCGGGCACCATACTGGTTGCTGATGACGGAGCTTCGGTTGCCGTTCTGATAAACCGTCAGTCTATTGCGGTAGCCGTGCTGACCGCCGCCCACGCCGTTGCCCGAACCATACTGTTCGATTGAGACGGTCGAGCCACCCGCATAGGCCGGCGCCAAACTCGCCCCCATCGCCAAAACAATTGCACCGATCTGCAAAACATGACGCATTACCATTGTAGCGCTCCAGGTTAACGAAAGAACCATTCCCTTGTGGGGATGATGGGGTTCTAAAGCGTTCGCCTTGAACTGTGTCTGAAGGGGACGTTCCGCCCGTGTTCATCAAATTGCCGTGGCTTGAACATCGATTGAACGGGAACCCCTCGCCCGTTCACTGTCCATACAGGTGAAAATCGTCACTCTCCGGCCATGATAGCGTTAAACATCCGAATCACACCGTCGGCGTTTTCGGCCAACGACATATGAGAGGCCAGCAATATGAAGAATACAGGGCTTTACCGATTTGCGTTTGTAGCTTTGTCATTGATGGTCGTTGGGTTGAAGGTTGCGCACGCCGCGCCAGTGGAACGGCGTATTGCCCTCGTGATCGGCAACGCAAACTATCAATCCCAGCCCCTCATAACACCCGCCAACGATGCCGGACTGATCGCGCAGACGTTACAGGCGTCGGGCTTCGACGTTGTGGGTGCGCGCGATGTCGATGCCGATACGCTCAGGCATGCTTTGCGCGATTTTGTCGACAAGGCGGCATCGTCGGGTCCCGACACGGTCGCGCTTGTCTATATTGCCGGCTATGGACTCCAATACGAGGGTGAGAACTACATCGTTCCCGTCGACGCGCGCATCGAGCGTGACATCGACGTTCCCATTCAGGCCGTCCGCCTATCGGATTACATCCGACCGCTGAACGCCACGCCACTCAGATTGCGTATGGTCGTAATTGATGCAGCACGCGACAACCCGTTCGCCAAATCTGGAAAACCGCTCGCGAGTGGACTTGCTTTGGTCGACCCCGAGCCCGGCTTGTTGGTCGGCTTCAACGCAGCCCCCGGAACCATCGCTCCCGAAGGCGCCGGTCCCTATGGACAGTATGCTCAGGCGCTGGCTGAGATGATCCGCGAGGGCGGGCTTTCACCTGCCGAGATCTTCGACCGGTTGCGCCAGCGCGTTGCCGATGTATCGGGCGGCGCGTTCATTCCGTGGAATGCCTCGCGCGTGGAGACATCGTTCGTGTTTTTCGAACGTGCGGCCGACGCACCTCCGCCCGCCGTTTCTCGCCGCGACTTGGAAATACGTCACGCTAAGTCAATTCGGGAATTTGAGGTCGAGGATGCGTATCACGAAGCTCTCGATCGCGACACGCTGGAAGGCTATATCGACTTCTTGGATGCATACCCTCGCCATCCGCTCGCCAAACGCGTCCGCGTAATTGTGGCGGCTCGCCGCGAAGCGATTACGTGGCGGCGGACGTACCGGGCTGATACCCCGCCTGCCTATTGGTCCTATCTGGATCGCTATCCGACAGGCCCTCACGCCTGGGACGCACGCCGCCGTCTCCGTCATCTGGCGGCAGAAATGGAGCCACCCGCTTCGTTCGTGACGATTGAATACGACGTGCCGCCTCCGCCGAGAGAGGAAATCGTGTTTGTCGAACGACCGGTTCTGGTCTTCAGCGATCCCTATTTTGATTTTGCACCGCCGCCCCGGCCGCGAATTTATTTCGTATCCGCTCCTCCACCCGACTTTATCGTGCTCGAAGCTCCGCCGCCGGTATTCGATGCGTTTGTCTTGCCGGTTCCCGTGTTCGTGCCCGTGGCCCGTTGGTGCGATCCGCCGCGTTACGTGGAGCCGCCGCCGCAGAATGTCATCTTCAACAATATCCATAATACGGTCATCGTGAATAGCACGACCGTTAACACGACGAACATCACCACGACCAGTCAGACGGTTGTTAATCCGGCAGGACCGGCTCCAAACCCTGGACGAACGTTGACTGCAGGACAAATCGGCGTGGCTGCCGTTGGTGCGGGTGTCGTTGCTGCGTCGCTGAAGGTGGCGTTGCCCCCAGCCGTCGCGAAGAAGCAAGCAGCGTTGCCAGCCCAAGGCACTCCCGGTGCTCCCTTAGCGGCTACTGCCCCCGCGTTGGTCGGGCCGAATGGAAACGCGATTCCCCAGCTGCCCCCGAAAGCGGCAATTGGCACGCTTCCGTCACAGCCACGCTTGGCGCAACCGGCAGCCAATTCCATCGCCGCACCAGTGGCACCCGTTCAAAATACGAATGGAGGTTCGCAGCCTACAGCGCCCGCAAATGGCAAAGCGCTCGTGGCGCCAGCGGCCATTGGGTCAGGGCGACCGTCAGACTCTGTAACTACGCTTCCCGCCCCGGCAGCCTTGCCCGCCCAGGGTCCGCTGGTACCCAAAGCGCCCGCTGCAACAAGTCCGAATCCGATAGCGGGGGCTGTTCCGGTTCAAACACCAAACAATATTGCCTTGCCGGCAACAGCACAGCAGCCAAAAGGCCCCAATCCAGGCCCAGTGCCATCCGCCATCGCTGGGCATCCGGCACAAGGTACAGTTCCAAAACCGGCCGATGCAAAGTCCACTCAGAGCCCAGTACCACCTGCGATAGCCACGCCAGCCCAGGCGCCAACTATCGGCAAAAAGTTGCCAGACTCAGCGGTGGCAAATTCAGCAGCAAAAGCGGGACAGGACCGCGCGAAGGTCGTTCAGGACGCTCAGCGCAAAGCTCAGGAGCAGGCCGCTCAGGAAGCTCAACGCCGAGTCCAGCAGCAAGCAGCTCAAGACGCTCAGCGCAAGGCTCAGGCGCAGGCCGCGCAGGAAGCTCAACACCGCGCTCATCAGCAGGCAGCTCAAGACGCTCAGCGCAAGGCTCTGGCGCAGGCCGCGCAGGAAGCTCAACGCCGCGCTCAACAGCAGGCAGCTCAAGACGCTCAGCGCAAGGCCCAAGCGCAAGCTGCGCAGGAAGCCCAACGCCGTGCTCAACAGCAAGCTGCACAAGATGCCCAGCGGAAGGCTCAGCAGCTAGCAGCTCAGGAACAGCAAAAGAGAAAATCCCAACAAGCTGAACCGAAAAAATGCGGCCAACCCGGCTTACCTGCCTGCCCGCCAAATTAATTTGGCATCGACGGTCGGTCTCTTTAAAGTGTTTGTCGCGACGCTCGGCTATAGCCGGGTGGTCTGCGTAGAGCTCTGCCAAAATCGAGCGCTTCATCGGCGCTGACGATCCGTAATTAATCAGCCAACCAGCGGTATGTCCAAACTTCAGCATTAGAAAAAGGCTGTAAATCGAGACCATTCAAAGTCAGGCGCAGGTCGATGAGTTTCTGTCCAAGTGGCTCCAGTGAAAAAAAGCAGCGAACTCCGCCGGTGTGAGGATTGTTTTGGACGATGGGTTGAGTGGCGCGGCCACCCGAAGCCCATACGTGGGCAGATGGAACGTCTTTTTCGTTTGTCGATTTGTCATAATCAATCATAAAAAGTGGCATCCCACCGGACACGCCAACGAAGGTGTTAATGACCCTGCGAACGTTCAGGGGATAGTCGCCGCACCAGTGTATCTTATAAGCGAAGTCGTATCGCTTCGAGGCCTCAAGGGGGTGCGCTGGTCGCCAGTAGGCAACGATATTGTCGCCCCACTCAGCACCAATTGGTAATTCAAGTAGTTCCACCGACCCCGCGCCCCATTCACCCACGGGTTCAATCCACGCGCTTCGCCGCGACTCGTAACGTGCTTCCAAATCCTGGAATTGGGCGAACTCCCTCTGCCGCTGCACCAGGCCATAGCCGGGTGGGTTGTTGACTTCAAAAACGCTTGCCTGCAATGTCCCTGGATTGAGCAATGGCCGCCAAAGGTGCTCACCCTCGGCGGTTCTGATTGCCAATCCGTTTGAGTCGTGCACCGCAAGCCGGAAATCACGAAAGTTTTTCCGGTTTCGCGAGTCAAACAGGAACATGCTTGTTAGTGGGGCAAAGCCGGCGCCAGCCAGGTCCTTACGGGGAAACAGCGAAACACGCACATCGGTAATTGTCTCTGCGCCCGGCCGCAATACGAAGTGATACGCGCCCGTCACTGACGGACTGTCCAGGAGCGCATGAAAGGAAAGCCCCGTTTCTCCCTCCGGCTGCTCGACCCAGAACGTACGAAATCGGGGAAATTCTTCTGGGCCTTGGCCGATGGTGTTTAACGCCAGACCGCGTGCGGAGAGCCCGTAGGAGTGCCCTCTGCCGAGTGCGCGGAAATAACTCGCGCCATTGAATGCCGCGATCTCGTCGTTCACACCGGTACTGTTGAGCGCTCCGTGGACCCGAAATCCAGAAAAGGCAAAATTGCCGCTTGGCGGAACCTTGGGACCTGAAAGGCCGAAGTCGAACATCTCCCGGCGCGCGTCGAAGCGACGCGCGCTGCCACCGTCAATCAAGAATATCTCGACTGGGTCCTTATAAATGAAACTTGCCAGAAAAAACTGTAAGGAGAGTGTCGACGCTTTCCCGTTCGCCCAAACCGCCTTTTCGGGCCGATACCGGATATCACGGTACTCGTCGTAACCGAACGTATCAAGCGATCCAGGTGGGGAGTAGGATTGCCGGAGAAATGGCCGCCGCGCCAGATCAGCCGCAAGTTCATCCACAACGGTTCCTGTGAATGGGGTCTCGGCGGCTATCGACCTTCCGCTGTCTGCAATAGGAAGAAGCGCCACCGAGGCAAACTTTAAGAGTGCACGTCGATCAACGACTTTCGGCACGGATACCTACCATTCGTTGTGATTGAGCGCGAGAACACCCTCTATTGTGAGCGGGGAGCACATCGCCCAGCGGGAGAATGAACTGGTGCGCAGCGTCGAGCACTAGGCATTACTCTGCGTTGCACGCTTTTAGCATGTCCTTCATTCGGGCTTTGCTGCCATCCTCAGCCGCTTTGACCTTGTCGATAGG
>JANOVN010000501.1:0-2312 GCA_031417455.1 Hyphomicrobiaceae bacterium
CGCGTCTCGGCCCACAGCAAGCGCTCGGCCAACGGTGTCAAGCGCGCCGGCTGGCCCTTGGCCCAGACCACCAGCGCTTCGCCAAGCGCCTGCTCGCCCTGCTTCAACGCGCCCCAGGTGTGACGGTACGAACTGCCCAGCACGCGCGCTGCGGCGCTGATCGAGCCGGTGTCGCGCAAGGTGCGCAGCAGGTCGATCAAGGGATTGGCCAACGCTGCGCCGCGCTGCGCGGCGTCGGGTGCGAAGCGGTATTCGAGGTGGATGCCGCGGCGGGGGGTGGACATGGGACAGGACCACGCAACGAGTTCACAGTGTTGGCGCACAGTCGAAATGACTGCGGCGAATGACGCCTCCGCCTAGAGGTCAGTCGACATTGGACTTTGGAAAGGGATCGCGGGCTCGCGCCGACGCAGTTCGGCCAACATGGCTCGCACAAACCCTTGGCCGCCTCGAAGGGTTTCCTGCGGGTCAATCAGCCGCCCGCCACTTGGCAATGAGCCGTCAAATCGGACGAACCAATGCCCTTCCAATAGGCCCTGATTCCACATTGGGGCTTTGCGTATCGAAATGGCCTGGAGTCTCTGTTCAAAAAAGCGGGACCAGGTCAACCCATCCTCCGTTCGCACACTGTCAGCGCGCACATCGAAGAGGATCACGTATCCAGACACAATCTCGGGCGACAGCTGTTGCACGTTTGCAATCTCACCCATCAGATCGTCAAGACGGTTGGGTACGGTGCCCCCTGCGTTCTTCCACATCGACTTCAGCGAGATAGCAAGTCTGAACTTGCCAGCGAACTCATATGCAACATCCCAATCCTTGCGGCGCGCAAGCCCCTCAATCGTCAACTCGCCGTTGCCGCCGCCTCTTGCGCCAGGCAGCCCTTCGACGGCCAGCATGTTCGCCATCAAGTCGGCAACTGCAAGCAGGCGCTTGGGCGACTGCACCGGCCGCGCAATGACTGCATCGAGTGCTGATTCAACATCGGCAATGCTGTACATTTATCCAGCCAGAGAGATTGGAAATGCCCATGGATGAAACGATTGTCGCCAAGTTTCGCGCCCGTGAGTCGCTGCTCAAGCAATCACCGCGAATACTTGAGTCGGAGCACCGTGTGCTGCTTGGCGATGCTCGCTGTATGCCGGAGATCGAACCACAAACGGTTCATCTGGTCGTCACGTCTCCTCCATATTGGAACCTGAAGGAGTACGACGGCGCAGCGGGGATTGCACAACTTGGACACTCCGACAGCTATGCCGATTTCTTATCGGAAATTGGTCGCGTATGGGGGCGATGCTGGGACGCCCTGGTTCCGGGGGGCCGACTCTGCGTAGTGGTTGGGGACGTCTGCCTTCCTCGCAAGAAGCATGGGCGCCACTCGGTGGTTCCGCTTCACGCTGACATCTCGAGAGCGTGCGTGGATATGGGATTCGACTATCTGACGCCGATTCTGTGGCACAAGATTTCAAATGCGGTGACTGAGGTGGCCGGCAATGGCGGCGGCTTTCTTGGCAAACCCTACGAACCTAACGCCATCGTAAAGAATGACGTTGAGTACGTTCTTCTGTTTCGAAAACCAGGCGGCTACAGGAAACCGACTGAGGAACAACGACTTCTCAGTCTGATCGACAAGCTTGATCACACGCGCTGGTTCCGCCCGATATGGTCCGACGTAAGAGGTCAACTGCGGTCCCTGGGTCACCCAGCGCCGTATCCCGTGGAAATCGCCTACCGACTCATTCGCATGTTCTCGTTCGTCGGTGACGTGGTGCTTGATCCATTTGTAGGCACGGGTTCAACCATCGAAGCGGCCATTCAGGCCAGCCGAAACAGCGTGTCCTATGAGATTGAGCCACGGTACTTTGATCTGCTGGAAGAACGGTTCGCTCAACAACAGCACGGAGTAAGCGTGTCATTTGCGCGCTGACGATGGGTCAGATCTCGATAGCGATCTGACTCTCGCGCAGCGGCCCATCATGCTCCAACTCCACTACCACCCCGGCAATGCCAGCATGACGCCGCACCTGCTGCTGCGCGAACTCGGTGTGCCTTTCGAGCTGAAGTACGTGGACCGCGCGGTCGGCGCACACAAGAGCCCCGCGTACCTGAAGCTCAACCCGAACGGGCTGATTCCGGTGCTGGTCGATGGCGACACCGTGCTCTACGAAACGGCGGCGATCGTGCTGCACCTGGTGGATACGCACCCGGCTGCGGGCCTGGCGCCGGCGCTCGGCACAGCCGAGCGGGCGCAGTTCTACAAGTGGCTGGTGTGGATGACGGGCACGATGGTTTCGATGATGCAGCATTACTTC
>JANOVN010000502.1:0-10192 GCA_031417455.1 Hyphomicrobiaceae bacterium
ATACCGTCGAGCATAATTACTGATCGGGTCACCCTTTTATACCGTCGCGCAGAAGTTTTGACTCTATGGTTCGTCGGCTGCGCGACGGTATTCTCCTTTGTTTGCGCGTGGCCGCCCCACCAACCCCACGCGCGGATACCAACGTGCATAAGTCAGAACTTATGCGCGTTGGTATTACTCCATAGCCGGGCGTGACCCGGCTATCCAGAGCAACTAGTTGAAAGGCCAGCATTTGTAGCTCCTGGATGGCCGGGTCAAGCACGGCCATGGAGTGGAGAAAAGGTCAATTTTATTGCTCGTTGGTATTGCACCATCCGTTGGGACACGATCATAGGTTTGCGCCGTTGATTGCGGATTGCGAGGATGGCCGGACAGCCGTGAGACGAGCCCGCAGAGGGCACTTGAGGGTCGGGTCAAGAGGGGAGAAGGGGTCAATGCTCAGGGTGTTGGGGTGATGCGCAGGAGGAAACCGTTGGTTTCGTCGGTGAGGGCGTAGAGGGCGTTGTCGGGGCCCATGCGGACGTCGCGGATGCGCCAGCCTTTATCTTTGAGGAGGGGTTCCTGGGCGACGACTTGACCGTCGCGCATAACGAGGCGGGCAATCTGCGTGCCCGCGAGACCTCCGGCGAAGGCGTTGTTTTTCCAGGCTGAATGGGGACCGGTGTAGAAGGCTAAGCCGCTGGTCGCGATGGAAGGGTCCCAATAGTAGACGGGCTGTTCCATCCCGTCTTTTTGGGTGCCGAGGCCGATTTTGAAGCCGGTGTAGTCGCGGCCATAGGTGATGATGGGCCAGCCGTAGTTTTTGCCGGCTTGCGGGTTGTTCAACTCATCGCCCCCCCTTGCGCCGTGTTCAGTGGTCCAGAGGGTGCCGGTTGTTGGATCGAGGGCGGCTCCTTGCGGGTTGCGGTGGCCGATCGACCAGACTTCGGGGGCCCAGCCGGGGCGCTTGGGATTGCCTGCGAAGGGGGTGCCATCTGGCATAATGCGGACGATTTTGCCGATGTGATTGGCGGGGTCTTGGGCAAGGTCTCGTTGCGAATAGCGCTCACCCAGGGTGATAAAAAGGGAGCTATCTGGATTGATGACGATGCGGGAGCCGAAGTGGTGGTTGCTGGCGACGGCTGGCAGCTGGCGGAAGATGACTTGTCCGTCCTGGAGGCTGCCACCTTCCGGAGTGAGGGTCAGCTTGGCGCGCATGACGGATGTGCCGTTTTTCATGGCGTCGCGGGGTTCGGAATAGGAGAGGAAAATCGTGCCGGTGGTGGCGAAGTCGGAGCTTAACGCTACGTCGAGCAGGCCGCCTTGGTCGCGGGCTACGACCTTGGGGACGCCGGTGATGGGGGCGGAAAGTTTGCCGTCGAGGCCGACGATGCGGAGGCGGCCGGGGCGTTCGGTGACGAGCTTGCGACCATCGGGCAGGAATTGGAGCGCCCAGGGGTGTTCGAGGCCTTTGGCGACAATTTCGACGCTGTATTTGCTGGGCTTATCGGCTGGGGCGTTGGTGATTTCGGCGCGGGCGGAGGGGGGCGATACGACCATCAGAAGGGCTCCTAGAAGTGCGCGCCGGGTGGCATTCATTACAACTCTCCTGAGGCTGGCGGCGGACTTGCGAGCCAGGGGTGGTTTGGTCCGACTGCGGCGATACGTTGAACGATGGCCAAGGGAGTATCTAATGTCACGCACTCGAAAGCGACAGGGGTGAGGCGGCCACGAACGGCGTCGAGCAGTTCGCCCGGGCGGAGAAGGAAATTCGGGTTGGACGGTTTGCCGTAGCGTTCGTTGCCGAGCGCAAAGGTTTCGTAGAGCAGGAGGCCGTCAGGGGCGACGGCGCCGACGATATTGGGGAGGATAGGCCGGTAGAGGTAGTTGGTGACGATGACGACGTTGAAGGTTTGGCCGGTGAGGGGCCAGGGCGAGCCGTCTTCGAGATCTGATTGGAGCGGGGTGATGTTGGGGGTGCCGGTTAGGTCCTCGAACCGGGAGAGGTCGCGGTCGAGGGCTGTGACGGAGTAACCAAGCGCTTGGGCATGACGGGCGTGGCGGCCGGAACCGGTGGCAAGGTCGAGGGCGGTCTGGCCGGGTTGGGCGCGCTGGAGATGGCGGACGATCCAGGGGGTAGGTTGGCTTAGATGGGCGGTCATAATCGCGGGGCCTTCAGTGCTTGACGCTGGTGATTGATCGCCCTGTCTGGTTGGGCGTTGTCGGTTGAAGGAAAGTGAGGAGAGATTCTCATGGGTGCCCGGGAGTACGGGGGACTGGCCTGACTTTGAGGCGCGACCGGGTGGTCATTGTGGTTTGGGCGATGTTTGCCATATAAGCGGGCTATGAACGCGAACGTAGTCCCTTTTGCCAAAATGAACGGGCTCGGCAACGAGATCCTGATCGTGGATCTGCGTCAATCGTCACGGGTGCTGACCGCTGACGAGGTCGGCGCGGTGGCGCGGCTGCCGCAGATGCAGTTCGATCAACTGATGGCGCTGCACAAGCCTAAGACATCCGGCACGGCGGCGTTCGTGCGGATTTACAATAACGACGGGTCGGAGAGCGGTGCGTGCGGAAACGGGATGCGCTGCATCGCGTGGGCGGAACGGGAGCTGACCGGTAAGCCCGCGATGGTGTTTGAAACGGCGCGGGGCTTGTTAACGGCGAACGCGCCCGACATCGCGACGATCAGCGTGGACATGGGCTCGCCCCGGTTTGCCTGGGCCGATATTCCGCTCGCCGAGCCGTTTGCCGATACCCGGCACATCGAATTGCAGATCGGGCCGATCGACAAGCCGGTACTGCATTCGCCGTCGGTCGTGAATGTGGGCAATCCGCACGCGATTTTCTGGGTCGACGATGTGGCGGCGTATGACCTGGCGCGGCTTGGGCCGATGCTTGAGAACCATCCGATTTTTCCCGAGCGGGCGAACATATCACTGGCTCATGTGACGTCACGGCAATCGATTATAGTTCGGACGTGGGAGCGCGGGGTTGGATTGACGCGGGCGTGCGGGTCGGCTGCGTCTGCGGCGGCGGTGTGCGGGGCGCGGATCAAGCTCACGGATCGCACGGCGGTCGTGACGGTGCCGGGCGGGGATCTCAAGATCGAGTGGACCGCAGACGACCGGATCGTCATGACAGGGCCAGCAGAACGCGAATTTGCGGGGACGATCGACCTTGCCACGCTGACCGTTGAGACGGTGTAGAATGAGCGACCGGATTGTTTCAAGTGCGGCTATTTTAGAGCCGACGATCATCACGCTCGGGTGTCGGCTGAACGCGTATGAATCCGAGGTGATGAAGGCGCATGCGGTGGCGGCGGGCCTCGACGATACGGTGATCGTCAACACATGCGCAGTGACCGCTGAGGCGGTGCGGCAGGCGACGCAGACGATCCGGCGGGTGCGGCGGGAACGGCCAACAGCGCGGATTATCGTGACGGGGTGCGCGGCGCAGATCGAGCCGGAGCGGTTTGCCGATCTGGCAGAAGTCGATCATGTGATCGGCAATGCCGAAAAGATGCAGGTGGAGACGTTCGCCAGGCTGAGCCGCGGGCTTGCCATCGACGATACGTTGCGGGTGCAGGTCAACGACATCATGAGCGTGCGGGAGACCGCATTACATATGATCGACGGACTTGGGACTAGGGCGCGGGCTTATGTTCAGGTGCAGAATGGGTGCGATCACCGCTGCACGTTCTGCATCATTCCGTTTGGGCGCGGTCCGTCACGGTCGGTGCCGGCGGGAGAGACGATTGCGCAGGTCCGTCGCCTCGTTGAGGCGGGGTACAAGGAGATCGTGCTGACGGGCGTCGATATGACGTCGTATGGGCAAGATCTCCCAGGGTCGCCGACGCTGGGACGGCTGGTCGGCCAAGTTCTCAAGCATGTACCGGAGTTGGCGCGGTTGCGGCTGTCGTCGATCGATCAGGTCGAGGCGGACAGCGAGCTGATGCGTGTCATTGCCGAGGAACCACGACTGATGCCGTATCTGCATCTGTCGTTGCAGGCGGGTGACGATTTGATCCTCAAGCGCATGAAGCGGCGGCATTTGCGGGCGGATGCGATCAAGTTTTGTGCAGAAGCGCGCCGGTTGCGGCCTGGGATCGTGTTTGGGGCCGACCTGATCGCGGGGTTTCCGACCGAGACCGAGGAGATGTTTACCTGCTCGCTGGATATCGTCGACGAGTGCGGGCTGACGTATTTGCATGTGTTTCCGTTTTCGCCGCGCAAGGGTACGCCTGCGGCACGGATGCCTCAGCTGGCTCGGGCCGAGGTGAAGGCGAGGGCGGCGCGGTTGCGTGCCAAAGGCGATGCGATGTTGGACAGGTTTTTAGCGGCGCAAACGGGAGTGACCACACGGGTTATTATCGAACGAGAGGGGATGGGGCGGACGCCGGAATTTGCCGAGATGGTTTTTGCGCCGTGCGGGGCAGAGCATGGCGCGTTAGTTGAGGCTAAGGTGACTGGGGTGACGGATCATCGCCAGCTCGCGGGGGTATTATTGTGAGCGACAAAGACGCCAGGAAGCCGGGACTGTTCGGGCGGATGTTTGGCCGCAAGGACGAGGTCAAGCCTGGTGCAGGGCCGATGGTCGCGGACGTTGTCGGCGAGGCCGCAACGAGCGCTGCTGCCGAAGGCGAAATTGTTTCCAGGGTCGAGACGGCGGCGGATGAGACCATCACGCCGGTTGCGGAGGCGACGGTTGAGGTCGAGGCTCCGGTTCGGGCTGATGTGATGGAGGCGGCTGTGGTTGAGCCACCCGTCAAGACGAGCTGGCTGTCGCGGCTGACGGCGGGGCTTGCCAAGACTTCCACCAAACTGTCGGACGGCATTACTGGCATTTTCACCAAGCGCAAGCTCGATGCCGACACCATTGAAGACCTCGAAGATCTGCTGATCCAGGCCGATCTGGGGCTGGAAACCACCAAGAGGATTACCGACGCGATCTCGAAGGGGCGGTTCGATAAAGGCATCGAGGCCGACGACGTGCGGCGGATATTGGCGATCGAGGTTGCTCGCGTCTTGCAGCCGGTGGCCCGTCCGCTGGTCATCGATCCGGCGAAGAAGCCGCATGTGGTTCTCGTGGTCGGCGTCAATGGATCTGGAAAAACGACGACCATCGGCAAGATGGGCGCGCAGTTGCGCCGCGAAGGCCGCACAGTGCTGATGGCAGCGGGCGATACGTTCCGTGCGGCGGCTATCGACCAGTTGAAGGTTTGGGGCGAGCGGACCGGAATCGCGGTCATTTCGCGGGCTGTCGGATCGGATAGCTCGGGACTTGCCTACGACGCATTGAAGCAGGCGACAGAGGAACGCGCCGATGTTTTGCTGATGGATACGGCGGGACGGCTGCAGAACAAGCAGGCGCTCATGGATGAGCTCGAAAAAGTTATCCGCGTCATTCGAAAGATAGACGAGACTGCGCCTCACGACGTCATTCTCGTACTTGACGCAACCACAGGGCAGAACGCATTAAGCCAAGTGGAAGTGTTTTCACAGCGGGCTGGAGTGACAGGCCTCGTTATGACAAAACTCGATGGCACAGCTCGGGGCGGTATACTTGTTGCCATTGCCGCGAAATATGCTTTGCCCGTATACGCAATCGGTGTTGGAGAAGGTGTTGACGACCTTGCGGCGTTCGATCCCGATGACTTCTCCCGCACGATCGCCCATATTTAGCTGTGAAGCCGGTGCACCCGGCGCGCTCAGCTGCAAATTCTGAAAGGTTCGATAGCGCCCATGGTGCCGAAAAAGCGATGGTTTCCGTTTACGGCGGAGCAGACGGTCAACATCTTGAGCGAATTCGGCCCCCTGGTGACGATGTTTGTCGTCAACGCGATTGCGGGGATCACCGCCGGGACCTGGGCGCTGATTATCTCGACGGGCATCGCCATGGCGGGCATGCGGATGATCATCGGGCGGCTGCCGATTTTTCCGATCATTGCATCGAGCGTGACCATCGTGTTTGGGTCGCTGACGATCCTGACCGGCGATCCAATCTGGGTGAAAATCAAGGTCTCGATCTTCAACGCCATGTTTGCTGGCTTCTTGTTTGGGGGGCTTTGGGCCACCAGCAAAAACATGGGCCGCATATCGTGGCAGTCGGTTGCAGGGCTGACGGCGGCGGTTTTGCTGTTCCAAATCCCTTATGTGGATCTCGCGGCCGGGATGCCAGCGGTTGGAAGCGAAGCCAATCCGCTCTCGACGAACCTCGTTTGCCTGTCGACGCTGGTCGTCGGATTCGTGCTTGGCGGGTTTGTCTTCAAGCAGAACTTCTTTGGTTATGTCTTTGAAAAAACATTTCATTTCACCCATGAGGGATGGGACCGCTTCACCTACAGCTTCGCTTGGTTTTTCGTGCTGACCGCCGTGCTGAACGAAGCCGTCCGTCAGATATTTGTCGATACGCGCATGTATAATGTGCTGGGTCATGCAATGAACGGCACGAGTGTGTGGATTCTCTTCAAAGTTGCGCTCATTATGCCTCTGTCAGGGCTATACGCTTGGTTCCTGACGCGGCTCATGCAGAAATACCGGATCGACGACCCTAACCAAGCGACGAATTCGCCGACCCCGCCAGCTCGCGAACATGTTCAGTAAATTTGGTTTGAAGTGGAGTTTAGAGACATGACAGAGTCGACGGAGATCAAATCGTCTGGTCATGCCGACGAGACCCAGCACCAGCTCTTGAAGCTGTTGCTTGAGCTTGGGCCACTGGTCGTGTTTTTCGTCATGAATTCTCAAGCCGGGATTTATTGGGGCACCGGCTGCTTTATTGTGGCGACGGTGATTGCATTGGCGACGTCGAAAATGCTGCATGGCCGTATACCGACGATGCCGCTGGTATCCGGATTTTTCGTTGTGGTTTTTGGCGGACTCACGCTCTGGTTGCATGATGATCTGTTTATCAAGATGAAGCCGACTATCGTTAACTCGTTGTTTGCGATCTTACTATTTGGCGGCCTGGCTTACGGGAAATCATGGTTGAAATATCTTTTCGGCGAAGCATTCCGGCTCACTGAGGAAGGCTGGCGCGTTCTGACGTTTCGTTGGGCGTGCTTTTTTGTTGTATTGGCCATCTTGAACGAAGTCGTCTGGCGCAATTCCACAACCGAGTTTTGGATCAGCTTTAAGCTGTTTGGCATCCTGCCGCTGACGATGATCTTTGCCATTGCGCAAATTGGGATCTTGAAAAAGCACGAAGCATCTGCCAGTTCAGCAATGTGAATTGAACACTGTGCGGAATCGATGTAGTTAACTGCTGCTGAGCATCGCGGTTAGCGTTCGATTGGTTGCGGTTCAACAAGACGTGTGCGCCATCTTGGGTCAAACGTCCGTTTTTCCTCAATCAACCTAGCGTCCATCCCTGGACAATTAGGAAATATTGTATACCTTGAGGTCACCTCTTCTGTTTCAGCCTAAGAGTTATGCAAATTCGAAGAAAATAGGTGCATTGATCGGAACCGATCAAACACTTCTGATAGCAACCCGTTTGGATCTTTTGGAACATGGCACGAGATACGTTTTCACTCCGGCTTGAACAATCCCCGATTCACCTGCTGCATCGGGCGGGCCAGTGCGCTGGAGACGTATTTCAAGCCGAGATGTCGCTTGGTGATTTGACGCCGCGACAATACGCTATTCTTTTGACGGTCGCGCAAAACGAAGGGCTGAGCCAGACCCATCTCGTTGAAAAGACCGGAATTGACCGCTCGACGCTGGCAGATATCGTGCGCCGCTTGTTGAAGAAGGGCTTACTGCAGCGCCGCCGCACGAAAGACGATGCGCGCGCCTATGCCGTCAAGCTTACGGAAGAAGGCTTCCGCATTCTCAAGTCGGCTGAACCGATGGCAAAGAAAGTTGATGACCGCATTCTGGCGGCGCTCCCAAATCAGCAGCGCGAACGGTTCATTCAAGATCTCAACACGATCGTAAAGGCGCTTGGGGCCCGTGCGGCGGACGAGCCATCGGCCAAGGTCAAGGGTTGATCATTCAGCTTCCAATTTCTGAATTGAATAAGGGCGACGGATAAAAATCCGCCGCCCTTATTGTTTGGATTTCAATGGCGCCGCTCAGGCGGCCTTCTTGAGCAGATTCATTTCGATCATCGCCTCGGCGATCTGTACGGCGTTGAGCGCTGCGCCCTTCAACAGGTTATCGGATACGCACCACAGGACCAGGCCATTTTCGACCGTGTTGTCTTCGCGGATACGGCTCACGTAAGTCGCATATTCGCCGGCCGCTTCGATAGGGGTAATGTAGCCGCCCGGCTCGCGCTTATCGACGACCATCACGCCCGGCGCATTGCGCAAGATTTCGCGGGCCTCATCAGCTGAAATCGAGCGCTCGAACTCGATGTTGATTGCTTCCGAGTGGCTCACAAATACGGGAACACGAACGCAGGTGGCGGTCACCTTGATCTTGGAATCGAGAATCTTCTTGGTCTCGACCAGCATCTTCCACTCTTCCTTCGTGTAGCCGTCTTCCATGAAGACGTCGATCTGAGGGATGCAGTTGAAGGCGATTTCCTTCGGGAACTTTTTCGAGGTGAGTTCCTGGCCGGGGACGTATTTGCCCTTGGTCTGATGCCACAGCTCGTCCATCGCTTCCTTGCCGGCACCCGACACGGATTGATAGGTCGAGACGACGACGCGCTTGATCTTGGCTGCATCGTGGAGCGGTTTCAAGACGACGACCATTTGCGCGGTCGAACAGTTCGGGTTGGCGATGATGCCCTTTTTGGTCCAGCCGCGGAGGGCTTCGGGGTTTACTTCCGGCACGACAAGAGGGACGTCCAAGTCATTGCGCCAATAGGAGGAATTGTCGATTACGACGGCGCCTTTTTCAGCGATGCGCGGCGACCATTCCTTGGAAACGGCCGAACCGGCCGACATCAGGCAGATGTCGACTTTGGAAAAATCGAACTGCTCCAAATCCTGGCAACGCAACGTGCGGTCGCCGTACGAAACTTCGACGCCCTGAGAGCGGCGCGAGGCGATTGCGAACACTTCATCGGCCGGGAATTTCCGGTCGACGAGCACGTTCATCATTTCGCGGCCGACATTGCCCGTCGCACCGACCACCGCAACCCGATAACCCATTATTTCAATTCCCTTTATCCACGGCCAAAGCCACCGGCGCAGGCGTTTGCGCGGGTGACTCTATTCCAGACTTGATTGCGGACGCTGGTGCGTCCGGCTTAAGCGTTGCCATACGCCCGAACGCCCGTCATTTCAAGCGCATGGCAAAACTGGCCTTGAGCTGCGGTTGATCGCTAGATTGCTCAGATTGCCACGTATGATGTGGACGTTGCCCTAATCATGCATCATTGGAAGCACCATGAAACGCACCGCCGCTATCGTTGCACTGTTGTTAATGACCCAGTCGGCCACGGCGATTGAGCCGTGGATGGACGATGCGTCGATGCGGACGGCGTTCGCGGGCAAGACGATCCAGGGACACTATGCGAGCGGCAAAACATTCACGGAGGTTTATCTTGCCGATGGGGGGATCGAGTACCGCGAGAAGGGAGTTGAATATCGCGGTCACTGGTCGCTGCAGTCGGGCAGTTTTTGCACGATCTATCATAGCGATCCGACGGGGGGCTGTTATCAAGTCCGTCAGGTCAGCGACAATTGCTACGAGTTTTATTTCGTGACGCGGACCGAGGAGCAGGCGGCGGAACGCGATCTTGGGCGGCCTGCGTGGACGGCGCGGGCGGCAGTGTCGGATAGGGATGCGACGTGCTCAGACAAGCCGAGCGTTTGAGTGAAGTGAAGGCCAGGGGACGCGTCCCCTGGCCCCCATGACTGAAGGGCTATGTCTTGATTGCCTGCACTCGTGACGCTCCATGGGATCTTTAGCGCACTCATGGTGGTAATGGCCCCGGATCGGGCTCGGTCGCTGCGCTCGCGATCCCGTCCGGGGAAACATTGTGGGGACATAGAATTCAAACCCGACAGCCGCGGGTCACGCCCGGCTAGGGAGTGGCGGTGGATCAGGCGATCAACTTCGTCAATACGGCTTCGATGGCTTGGCCCATTTGCGTGGTGCCGACTTTGGTCATGTTGGGCTGCATGATGTCGCCGGTGCGAAGGCCCTTGGCGAGAGTGGCAGCGATAGCGGCATCGATCTGGTCGGCCAGTATCGTACGATTCAGCGAATAGCGCAGTGCCATGGCGAAGCTTGCGATGGTGGCGATGGGG
>JANOVN010000503.1:0-5827 GCA_031417455.1 Hyphomicrobiaceae bacterium
CTCTCACGCCGCCGATGGGGCGGGGATAACTTTTACAAGAAAAAGGCCGCGCACGATTGCCATCCGCCCGCGCAACCAACTTCCCTCACCCAACGCGCCGCTTCGTGATCTGTTGCGCGGCTTCCGTCTGAGCAAGCGCAAGGATCGCGGCCAACGTCGTCAGTCCCGACCGTTGCGACATCTCGCGAAGTTCGGCGACGAGGTCTGCCATGTAATCGAGTTGATCGAGGCTCAGCCCGTCACCCTTTGTCACGCCAGTTGTCACCCCAGCCTCTCCGGCTTGATCTAAAATCTCGTTTTGTTCCTCGTCGGGTCGTTGTATCGTCTCAGCCATTGGTAAATGTCCCAGCACGCCAATCCAGTTGTGTTATTAGCCATAACACCACCATGAGTTGTAATCAACCCGCCTTTACACTTCTCCCCACCCAAAGTCTGTGCACCATCACTTTTATGCCCTCCGTTTGACAGCGTGGCAACATTAACCCATGTTCCGCCCCGCTCGTACCCCTGCGCCTCGCCGCTTCTGGCTGGACAGTCATCGCGCCAATGGCCTGAAATATTTGCAGATTGGCCGTTTTCTCGAGGCATTTTCGAAAGGCACCTATGAATCTCGTGATCGTGGAATCGGCTGCGAAAGCCAAGACCATCAACAAGTATCTGGGCTCGGACTTCAAAGTCATCGCCTCCATCGGCCACGTCCGCGACCTGCCCTCCAAGGGCGGCGGCGCAGTCGAACCCGACAACGATTTCGCCATGCACTGGGAAGCCGACGCCACCAAAAAAGCGATGAAGGAAATCGCGGTTGCGATGAAGAGCGCCGACAAGCTCATTCTCGCGACCGACCCTGATCGCGAAGGCGAAGCCATCTCCTGGCACATCCTCCAGATCCTGACCGACAAGAAGCTCATCAAAAAGGGCATGGTCGTCGAGCGGGTGGCCTTTAACGCCATCACCAAACAAGCCATTCTTAAAGCCATGTCCGAGCCGCGCCAAATCGATGGCCCGCTGGTCGACGCCTATCTCGCCCGCCGCGCCCTCGATTACCTTGTGGGCCTCAACCTATCGCAAGTTCTGTGGCGCAAACTGCCAGGCTCGCGTTCGGCCGGCCGCGTCCAGTCCGTCGCCCTCCGCCTCGTCTGCGACCGCGAAGCCGAAATCGAAGCCTTCAAGACCGACGAATACTGGACCATCGAAGCCCAGCTAACGACTGCCAATAATGAAGACGTCCGCGCCCGCCTCCAGGGTATCGCTGGCAAATCCCTCCAGCGCCTCGACATCAAGGATAGCGTCTCAGCCAACGCTATCAAATCAGCTGTCGAGGGCCAGAAGTTCACTGTTGCTTCGGTCGATAAAAAGGCCGTCAAGCGCAACCCGTACGCGCCGTTCACCACCTCGACCTTGCAAATGGAAGCCGCGACCAAGCTCGGCTTCAGCCCCAAGCATACCATGCAGGTCGCCCAGCGCCTGTATGAAGGCGTCGACATCGGCGGCGAGACCGTCGGTCTTATTACCTACATGCGAACCGACGGCGTCACCATCGAGCCCGGTGCGATCGGCGACATCCGCAGCCTGATCGAAACCGACTACGCCAAGCGCTATGTCTGCCCGTTCGTGCGCGAATATAAAGCCAAGGCGAAAAACGCCCAGGAAGCCCACGAAGCGATCCGCCCCACCGACGTGAAGCGCACGCCCAAAATCGTCGGCAAGCACTTGGCCCCCGACCAGGCCAAACTTTACGACCTGGTCTGGAAGCGCGCCGTCGCGAGCCAGATGGCGTCCGCCGAAATGGAACAAACTGCTGCCGGCATCGCCGTGAAGGGCCGGGACGGAAAGGATTACAGCTTTCGCGCCAACGGCTCGGTCGTCTTATTCGACGGCTTCCTCAAGTTGTATGAAGTCACCCGCGAAGACGATGACGAGGACGCACGCCGCCTGCCCAGCCTCAACGAGCGCGACGAACTCAACGACAAGGGCGTCGATGCCGAGCAGCACTTTACCAAGCCGCCGCCCCGGTTCTCCGAGCAAGGCCTCATCAAACGGATGGAAGAATTAGGCATCGGCCGGCCATCGACCTACGCGTCCACACTCTCGACCCTTGTCGAGCGTGACTACGTGCGCGTCGAAAAAAAGCAGATGATCCCCGAGGACAAGGGCCGCCTCGTCACCGCGTTCCTGCAGAACTTCTTCACCAAGTACGTCGAGTACGATTTCACCGCCGATCTTGAAGAAAAGCTCGACTTGGTCTCCGACGACAAACTCGAATACAAAGTCGTCCTGCGCGATTTCTGGAAGGACTTCACCGCAGCCATCGCCGAGTCCAAAGACCTCCGCGTCGGCGACGTCCTCGACGCGCTCAACGAAACCCTGGGCCAGCATCTGTTCCCCGACAAAGGCGACGGCTCCGACCCGCGCGCCTGCCCCAAGTGCGACACCGGCCGCCTGAGCCTTAAGAACTCCGGCAAGTTCGGTGCCTTCATCGGCTGCGAACGCTACCCCGAGTGCACCTACAGTCGCCAATTCGCGCAAGCCGATAGCGATGCCGCAGCCCTCGACGGCACCATCCTCGGCCAAGACCCCGAAACCGGCCTCGACGTTATCTTAAGGTCCGGCCGCTTTGGCCCCTACGTCCAGCTGGGCGAAGCCGCAAGCAAAGAAGATAAGCCCAAGCGCTCCAGCCTTCCCAAAGGCGTGACGCCCGCCGACCTCGACTTCGAACTGGCCCTAAAGCTGCTTCGCCTGCCCCGTCAGGTCGGCATGCACCCAGAAACCAACACTATGATCGAGGCCAACCTCGGCAAGTTCGGCCCCTACATCAAGCACGACGGCACTTACGCCAACGTCGAGAGCATCGAGGACGTCTTCACCATCGGCGTCAACCGCGCCGTGACCGTGCTTGCCGAAAAGCGCGCAGGCGGTGGCACGAGCCGCTTCCAGCGCGCCGCAGCCCAAGTCCTCAAGGAGCTTGGCGAACACCCCCGTGACGGCGGCCCCATCAAGGTCCTGTCGGGTAAATACGGCCCCTACATCAGCCACAACGGCACCAACGCCACCGTCCCCAAGGCGAAAGACCCAGCCCAGTTGACCGCCGACGAAGCCGTCACCTTGCTCGACGAACGGATCGCCAGCGGCGGCGGCAAAGCCAAAAAAACCGCCCGCAAGGCTCCCGCCAAAGCCCCTGCCAAAAAAGCCGCCGCCAAGAAAGCGCCTGCCAAAAAAGCACCCGCCAAAAAAGCCGCGGCTAAGAAAACCGGAACCGAGGACTAATGGCAAGGGCGTCAAACGGCCAACGCTCATCTCCCTCTCCCCGTAGTCTGCACGTCTACGGGGAGAGGGTTGGGGTGAGGGGCGGCGGCACGTTCCGATCCCGCCAAATGCTCCTTAAGCCCCCATACGCTAGCCGTTTTCCACTCGACCGCCCCTCACCCCACCCCTCTCCCCGCAAAGACGCGGGGAGAGGGAAAACAGCGGCTTTCCCTCAGCCGCGAGAAAAATCACCATGAACCGCCCCCCTCCCAAGAAGGCCCCGAAGGTTCCCAAGGGCAAAACTCACCTACCCGCCGGCGACGATGCGCTTCCCTCCAAGGCGCAAGTCCTGTCCTTCATCGAGAGTTCGCCCACCAAAGTCGGCAAGCGCGAGATCGCCAAAGCGTTCGGCATCAAAGGCTCCGATAAAATCGCCCTGAAGCGCTTGCTCGGCGAAATGGCCGAGTCCGGCATGCTGGCTGGCAACCGCAGCGACCTCCACCAGCCCGGCAGCCTGCCGCCCATGTCGACCCTCGACATCATCGGCCGCGACGTGCAGGGCGACCTCATCGGCCAGCCCACGGTCTGGGAGCACGCCGAAGGCGACCGCCCGCAAGTCCTCATCACCCAGGTCCGCAACGTCCCCGGCGAACCAGCTTACGGCGTCGGCGACCGCGTACTCGTCAAGATTTCCCGCTACCTCGGCGAAGACGCGAGCGGCTTTGAATTCCAGGGCTCGATCATCAAGCGCCTGCCGCGCGACAAAGGCCGCCTGCTCGGCATCTTCCGCAAATCAAAAACCGGCGGCGGCGGCGGCTCCATCGAACCCATCAGCCGCAAGGAACTGCGCTCGTACGGCATCCACAAGGGCGACGAAGGCAGCGCCAAGGACGGCGACCTCGTCCGCTTTGATCTCGCCCGCAAGGGCCGCTTCGCCGAGCCTCAGGCCCGCATCTTAGAATCGCTGGGCAACCCCGACGACCAGCGCCAGATCAGCCTGATCGCGGTCCACGCCCACGGCATCCCCGACGACTTTCCCGAAAGCGTCGTCACCGAAAGCGAAACCCTTAAACCGCCGACTCTTGCCGGCCGCACCGATCTGCGCACCCTGCCGCTCATCACCATCGACCCGGTCGATGCCCGCGACCACGACGACGCCGTCTACGCGATTGCCGACGTTGACCCCAAGAACCCCGGCGGCTTTATCCTGTATGTCGCCATTGCCGACGTCGCCCACTTCGTGCGGCCGCAAACCAAGATCGACCGCGAAGCCCAACTGCGCGGCAACTCCGTCTACTTTCCCGACCGCGTCGTCCCGATGCTGCCCGAGCGCATCTCAAACGACCTGTGCTCGCTCGTCGAAGGCAAAGACCGCGGCGTCCTCGTCGCCCGCATGATCTTCGACGCCCAAGGCGACAAACGCAGCCACGGTTTCATGCGCGCCATGATGCGCTCCGCCGCCAAACTCAGCTACCAGGAAGCCCAGTCAGCCATCGACGGCGACGTGTCCGCCAAATGCGCACCCCTCATGGAGACGGTCCTCAAGCCACTATGGGCCGCCTACGAAAAGCTTGCAGCCGCCCGCGACCGCCGCGAACCCCTCGACCTCGACCTGCCCGAGCGCAAAATCAAGCTCGGCATCGACGGCCGCGTGATCGCCATCGAGACGCCCGAGCGCCTGACCGCCCATCGCCTCATCGAAGAGTGCATGATCCAGGCAAACGTCGCCGCCGCCGAAGCGCTCGAAGGCAAGAAGGGCTTGGTCGTCTACCGCATCCACGACCAGCCCTCGAAGGAAAAGCTGAAAAGCCTCAAAGACTTCCTCGACACCCTCGATTTGAAGTTACCGGTGGTCGGCGAACTGAAGCCCGGCGCGCTGAACAAAATCTTGGCCCAGGCCAAAAGCCTCCCCGTCCCCGACCTCGTCAACGAGGTCGTCCTGCGCTCCCAGTCCCAGGCCGAATACAACCCGGACAACATCGGCCACTTCGGCCTGAACCTGCGCAAGTACGCCCACTTCACCTCGCCGATCCGCCGCTACGCCGACCTGCTCGTCCACCGCGCCCTCATCATGACCTTAAAGCTCGGCGACGGCGGCCTCCACGACGCCGAAATGCCCAAGCTCGGTGCCATCGCCCAGGCCATCTCGCAGACCGAACGCCGCGCCATGGCTGCCGAACGCGAAACCACCGACCGCCTGATCGCCGCCCATCTGTCAAACCACGTCGGCGCAACCTTTGTTGCCCGCATCGCCGGTGTCACCCGCTCCGGGCTGTTCGTCCGCCTCAAGGACACCGGCGCCGACGGCTTCATCCCGATCTCGTCGCTGGGGGCTGAATACTACAATCACATCGAAGAAGCCCACGCCCTCGTCGGCTCACGCTCAGGCCTGGGCTACCGCCTCGGCGAAGCCGTCGACGTCAAACTCCTGGAGTGCATTCCCTCCGCCGGCGCCCTCCGCTTCGCCATGGTCACCCCGCCTAAAAAACTCTCCCTCCGCGAAGGCCGCCCCGCCGGCCCCGCCCGCGACCCCGGCCCTCGCCGCCTCCCCCGCGAGAAGTTCGGCAAGCGGAAGTAGGGCTCG
>JANOVN010000504.1:0-2391 GCA_031417455.1 Hyphomicrobiaceae bacterium
ATTTCCTGGCCCGGGAAAACATCGCCCCGCGGTCGCGCTTTGAGGTGCTGGGCTCAGGCTCTGTCAGCGGCGTCGACTGCACCAGTTTTGCACCCGACCCCGATACCCGCCGCGAGGTCCGCGCCGAACTTGGTATCGCGGACGACGAGATCGTCATGGTTTTCGCCGGTCGGGTCAATCGCGACAAAGGCGTGCCGGAGCTACTCGAAGCCTTCACCCGCTTGAGGCAGGCCGGCCATCGCGTCCGCCTGCTGGTTGTCGGCCCTGAGGAAGGAGCAATTCTTCCCCGCCCATTGCCGGACGGAGTCTTAGCGATCGGTTACACCCAGACCCTTCACCGTTACTTCAAGGCCTCCGACATTTTCTGTCTTCCAAGCCATCGCGAAGGCTTCGGCCTTGTCCTTATTGAGGCTGGCGCATGCGGCCTGCCAGCCATCGCCTCGCGGATTTACGGCATCACCGACGCCATGCTCGACGGCGTGACGGGCCTGCTCCACACTGCCGAAGACGCGAGCGATATCGCGGCCAAAGCCGAACGCTTGATCCGCGATCCCGCCTTGCGCAAGCAGTTCGGCGATGCGGCCCGGGCTCGTGCGCTGAATGAATTCTCGTCGAGCCGACTGACGGACCTGCTGATGGCCCGCGTCGCTTGCCTGCTAAAAACGTCGGCGTGAATCCCCTAACGAAAAAGGAGCCCAGCGTGCCGAAAACCGTTTCCGATTGGCAAGCCTACATCGATGCGATGGCACCTGTCGTCGGCCTCGACATCCGCGATGAGTGGAAACCCAACGTCGCAAGCTTCCTTGCCTTGACCGCCAGCAACGCCGCCCTCTACGCCGATCTTCCCTTCGACGACGCCAAGGACGAATCCGCCCCCGTCTTCCGCCCCGGTGCCGCCCCATGAGTGAGCCCCACCAGACCGCGCGAGAAATCGCAGCTAGCATCGCCTCCGGTCAGACGACCGCGACCGCTCACCTCGACGCCACGCTTGCAGCCATCGACACGCGCAATCCTGAACTCGGCGCCTTCACCGATGTGGTCGCCGCCCGCGCCCGCACCCGCGCCGCAGCCATCGACCAAGCTCGCGCCCAAGGCCACCGCCTCCCGCCGCTCGCAGGCGTTCCATTCGCCGTCAAAAACCTTTTCGACGTGGCCGGGGTCGTCACGCGGGCCGGTTCGAAAATCAACCGCGCAAACGCCCCTGCCTCCAGCGATGCCACCGCCATCGAGCGCCTCGAATCAGCCGGCGCGATCCTGGTCGGTGCGTGCAACATGGACGAATACGCCTACGGCTTTACCGGCGAAAACGCCCACGACGGCCCGTCGCGCAACCCCGCCGATACAACGCGCATGACCGGAGGATCGTCGGGTGGACCCGCCGCTGCCGTTGCAGGAGGCATGGTTGCGTTCGCATTGGGCTCCGACACCAACGGCTCGATCCGCGTCCCCGCGTCCCTGTGTGGCCTCTATGGCTTCAAACCGACCTATGGCAGGCTCTCTCGTGCAGGTGCATTCCCGTTTGTCGCCAGCCTCGACACCATCGGCCCACTCGCCCGCTCCGTCGCTGATTTAGCCCTCGTTTACGATGCGCTTCAGGGCCACGACGCCCGCGATCCCGTCTGCAACCCGCCCGACGACGCTCCGTTGTTCCCGCTCGTCAACGAAGGCATCGGCGGCCACCGACTCGCGCTGGCCGACGACTACTTCCTCAAGGGCGCGACCCCCGAAGCACTCACCGCCCTAAACGCCCTCGCCGCCATCCTCCAAGTGACCAAGCGCGTCACGCTCCCTGAAGCTCACCGCGCCCGCGCCGCCGCTTTCGTCATGACCGCCGCCGAAGGTGGAACCCTTCACCGCGAACGCCTCAGAACGCACGCCGCCGATTTCGACCCCGACACCCGCGACCGCCTGTTTGCCGGCGCGCTGCTCCCTGCTGCGTGGGTCATCCAAGCCCAACGCTTCCGCCGCTGGTTCCACAACGAAGTCATGGCCGTGTTTGAAAACGTCGATGTGATCCTGGCGCTTGCCACGCCAATTACCGCCCCCAAACTCGGCCAGAAAACCTTCCTGTTCGACGGCGCGGAAATTCCCGTCCGCCCCCATCTCGGCCTCTACACCCAGCCCCTCACTTTCATCGGGCTCCCGGTGGTAACGGTCCCCCTGAAACGCGCGCCCGGCGAACTCCCCCTCGGCGTCCAGATCATCTCAAGCCCCTGGAACGAGTTGGCCGCCCTCCAAGTCGCCCGCGAAATCGAACGGCGGCACTCCGCTGAGTCTGCCTAGATTTCCTACGGGCAGAACTATTCGACGACAGCAGACAATATGGGGCTTCAACTTCGATGTGAATGTTGCGCAGACTCGCTGTAGGTTTAGATGGGGCGAAGCCACACG
>JANOVN010000505.1:0-3362 GCA_031417455.1 Hyphomicrobiaceae bacterium
TGATCAGCGCGCGGACGTCGTCGCGCTGTAACAGTGCAATCGTGTCATCGCTCAGGTTTCCAGCAGATACGCTCGGGGCGTGCGTTTTCGCGCCCCACACGGCAGCCAAATGGCTCTTGCCAGACGCTGGCGGACCCACGAGCAGGGCGCTCGGCTGGGGCCAGTCCGGCCAGCTTGCACTCAAACCGGCGGCGGCGGAATTAGAGCCGCTGAGGAGAACATCGCCAGCCCCCGTTGCTTCATCCAACGGCAAATCGAGCACAAGCTGGCGCGGTGCCGGTTCGCTCATGTCGCGGTGCCCTTGCCCTTGTAGACCTCGCTTTCAAGATAGGCATTGAGCGCGAACCTGACCAGCACGCCGATCGCGGCCGCCACGGGAACAGCAACGAGAACGCCGACAAAGCCAAACAAGTAGCTGAACACGAACAAAGCAAACAGCAGCCAAACCGGATGCAGACCAATCCGCGATCCTACAATGGTGGGCGAAAGGAACGCCGCATCGATCAACTGCCCGGCGGCGAATACAAGGGCAACCAAGCCGATAGGACCCGTCTGAGGCCAGAACTGGACGGCAGCAAGCGCAAGCGCGGTGATGAGCCCCAGCGCCCAACCGACGAATGGAACAAAGGCGAGTATCCCGGTCGCAATGCCAACCAGTAGGCCGTATTCCAGGCCAGCAAAGCTCAGCCCGAGGGCGTAAAATCCTGCCAGGATCAGGCACACCAACCCTTGACCGCGAATAAAGGCGGAGACAGAGGAGTTAACCTCAATGCCGAGGCGGCGGATGGTCGGCGCATGATCTCGCGGCAGCCACCCGTCGATTTTAGCGAGCATCGGATACCAGTCAACGAGGAGGTAGAAGGCGACCAGCGGGGTCACCAGCAGCAGCGAAATGAGATTAAACAGCGAGCGGATCTGATCCCACAGCGATTTCGCCGCAAGACTTGCGATATTGGTCCAGTTTTGCGAGAGCGACGCCACCGTGCGGTCGAGAGCGGCTGCAAACTCGGGAAACCGCGCTCCCAATTTTTCACGTGCGATGGTTTCGATCACGGTCCGCAACTGCTTGAGCTGGTCGGGCAGAGCAAGTGCCAAGTTTTGCGCCTGATGGAACAAGATAGGCGCGACGTTGATCAGGAGAACCGTCAGCAGCGCGAGCATGATGGCCATAATGATTGCCGACGAAACCGTCCGCGACAGTCCCCAGTTCACCAACCAGTCGACAATAGGGTTCATGGCGTACGCGATCAACATGCCGACAATAAACGGCAGCAGAATTTCACGCAGCGCCCCGATGAGCAACACGGTCACCATCAAGGCCGCGAGCCAAAAGAAGACCTGACGTTCCATGCGCATGACTTGCATTTGGTTATCGCTTCTGGTCCAGGATGAAATCAATTCGTCAGCGCAGCCTAGACCGGTTTGACCGGTTCCGACATATGCCGCAGCCAAGTGTCGAGATAATGCATCAGCGAGGCAATCGTCAGGATAGCGGTAACCCAAATGAGGAGGGTCCTCAGCGGCATGAGGTTGAACTTAAAAGCCTCATCGGCCAGGACGACGCTGGCAAGGACGATCTGAGAGACCGTATTGGCTTTGCTGACGATAGCTGGCTTGATTTTAACCGGCTGACCCAAGACCCAAGACAACATGATGGCACCCACGATCAAAATGTCGCGCGATACGACCGCGATCACCAGCCAGGCCGGTAAAAATCCGCTTAGGCCGAGCGTCACGAAAATGCAAACGATCAGCATCTTATCGGCAAGCGGGTCGAGGTAGGCCCCCAGCTCGGTTTCCATGTCGTGATGTTTGGCAAGATAGCCGTCGGCGGCATCCGACAGCCCGGCGGCGACAAAAGCTGCAAACGCCAGCTGCATGTTACCCGAAACCAAAAACCAGACGATGACGGGCACAAGGATCAAGCGGCCGAGGGTAATGATGTTAGGAATGCTCAAGTGACAGGTCCGTCAATAGGTTATGGGCTTTTCACCTGTAGCCGATTTTTTGTGCGTTGTCAGAAAGTTGACTGGACCCGCCAAGCGCTGCCGCTTGCGCTCATGGTCAAACCATTGGTTGCAAGCGCTTCGGCCAGGGCTTGACGCCCGCCCGCATGGCGCAGACTGACTTCAGCGCTCCGCGATGACACCGATCCAACCGCCACGTCGAAGGCACCCTCGGTTGCAAGCAAACGTGTGCGGATATCGTTCCATTCCGGCAATGTTGTAAACTCAACCACGAGTTGGAACGGCCCTCCTGCACTGTCTGCGGGACCGTTGCCATCGTTACCACCCGCTGAGTTACCACCCGCCGCAATGTCGATGCCGCCGACAGCGCCGCCCTTTCCTGCCTTCCAGCGGCCTTCAAGCACGCCTAACCCTACGATGGCTGCCAATTCGGCGGTGTATGACTTGTCGGCAGGGTTCACCCGGTAGTTGCGTTGGAGATTGAACGAGCCGACAGCGTCGGTGCCAACCAGAGTTACCGACAGTTTTTTTCCGGTCGCGTCGGGTTCGGCGATCGCGACCACGACACGGGGATTTTTGTATTCATCACCGATGATCTTGTCGGCGCCATCCTTGTTCTTGAGCAGCGACTGGATCGTCCCTGCCGTAATTCCAGGCTTCAATGCCTCAAGTTTCAACGGACTGAGCGTATGGACGAGATCCAAGCCTTTCCAGGCTTCGTGCCAAAAGCCCTGGCCGCTTTCAAAGGGCGCATCAGCCATGGGCCGATAGATCGGAATGAGCACGGTCTGGAGTGCCTGGCTGTCGACGAACGGGATCTGATTGCGGCGCAAGATGTCGCGGACGGCGGCCGGCTGAAACGAAAAATCCAGCGTAGCAATGTATTCGGTCGTGGAGTTGCGTTCGGCTCGGACGGAGACGCCATCCACAAAATCGGCGGCCTTCACCGGCGGCATCGCCTTCAACCGGCGATAAGCCGTCACCGGCACAAGCCGACGAAACAACGAGCGGAGCGCTGCCTGTTGACCATCGGCAAGTGCAGTATTCTTGGCCGTCACAGCGTCTTTGGCGCGCGCTTCGACAGGGTAATTCCCAACGGTGAAGATGTTTTCAGCCGGTCCCGCAGCGTTGGCTTGTGGCAGGCAAAACACCACAACTCCAGACGCTATAACGAGCGCCGCCGATGTGGTTGTGATCCTGTTGCGTATGCTCACGTTGCCTGCATCCTGTCTAAGTGCGCTACCGCCGCCGATTGCGGGGATCGGGTCTTGCTGCTAGAGCCGCGATCAAGAATGCTACAGCCGCGAGCAATAGGGCGGAATTTGGTTTATTCCAATCCTCCCAATCGCCCCGCCACTCAATCGACCAGCCTCGAGGCCTCATGACGACGCCGAC
>JANOVN010000506.1:0-3963 GCA_031417455.1 Hyphomicrobiaceae bacterium
TGACTTATGCGCGCTGGTATCCGCGCGTGGGGTTGGTGGGGCGGCCACGCGCAAACAAAGGAGAATACCGTCGCGCAGCCGACGAACCAAAGAGTCAGAACTTCTGCGCGACGGTATAAGTCCCCTCTCCCCGTCCTTCACGGGGAGAGGGCTAGGGTGAGGGGCGGCAACGATAACGTGCGTGAGGGGCGGCCAAAAACCCGTAGACGGTAGGTTGGGTTGAGTCCTCTTGCAAAACCCAACAACTTTCTAACCCCCGATCTCCCCCATCACCCGCCCCACCGCCTCCGGCAAATCCTCTGCGATAAGCCCACGCCCCACCGCGGTGCCGCATGCGCCATGCACCCACACCGCCGCGCACGCTGCCTCGAACGCCGGCATCCCCTGCGCAAGCAGCCCCGTCACGAACCCCGCGAGCACGTCGCCCGATCCCGCCGTCGCCAGCCACGGCGGCGCATTGTCATTGACTGCAGCCCTCCCGTCCGGCGACGCCACCACCGTATCCGCCCCCTTCAACACGACCACCGCCCCGCTCCGCGTCGCAGCCGCCCTCGCCCGCTCCAGCTTCGACCCCACGAGATCTGGAAACACCCGTTTGAACTCCCCCTCATGCGGCGTCATCACCACCGGCCGCTGAGCATTCTCCCCAATCAGCGTGAACAGATGCCCGACCACCGGGTCCGCATCGTCGTCCTGATCGAGCGTGAACGACGTCAGCGCATCCGCATCCAGCACCACCCCCGCATCGAACTCTAGCACGACCTGAACCAGCAGCCGCGTCGCCAAACTCACACCCGCCCCCGGCCCGATCAGCACCGCGTTCTTACGCTCATCCGATAACACTTCGCCCAACCCGCGCGGCCCGGCAAACGGCGCGATCTGGATCGCCGTCAGATGCGCGGCGTTGACCGCAACCGCCTCCATCGGACTGGCAATGGACACGAGCCCAGCCCCGATCCGCAACGCCCCGCGCGCGCCCAGTCGCGACGCCCCCGTCGCATGCATCGGCCCGCACACGACCACCGCATGCCCGCGCGTATACTTGTGTCCATCGGCCCGCAGCTGCGGAAATACCCCGCGCCATAACCCACGTTCATTCACCCAAGTGCGACTGCCAACTTGCCCCGCCACCGCGTCCGGAATCCCGATATCGGCCACGGTTACTTCCCCGCACAACGCCCGCCCCGGCAACAGCACATGCCCTGGCTTGCGCCGGAAAAACGTCACGGTCTTGCTAGCCTTGATCACCGGCCCGTTGGCAGCCCCCGTATTCCCGTCGAGCCCACTCGGCACGTCAACCGCAAGCGTCGGCTTGCCTGATACGTTGATCGCATCCACAGCCTCAGACGCTACGCCATCAATCGGCCGGGTCAACCCAGCCCCATATAGCGCATCAATGATGAGATCAGCCCACGTGCACAAAGCCGGCGAAAGCGGCAAGATGGGCAGATGCCACAACCCGGCTGCCGTCGCCGCGTCGCCCGCAAGCTTGGCACGTTCCCCAACCAGCGCGACGCGGACACCATAGCCCTTATCGTGTAGCAGCCGTGCCGCCACAAACCCATCGCCACCGTTGTTCCCCGGTCCCGCGACAATCAAAATCCTGCCGCCCTTCTCCACCGACTGCATAGCAACAGCCGCAACCGCCGTTCCCGCCCTGACCATAAGTTGGAAGCTCGCGGACGGCGCGTGCGGCTGTGACGGCACGCCCGCCGCGACGGCCAACGCATCCGCCCGCGCCATCTCATCCCTCGTCAGCAATTCAAGCCTGTCCTTCGCGCCGGTCATCGCTCTCATCTTTCTTGCTGCAAACTGCCCGCTTTTTGGGCTATCAGACTATATATGAGGCAATCTTCACCACCGTGAGGATACCATTAACCCGCCAGGACTTAGCCAAACGGCTGATCGTGAGCCGTATTCAAATTGGCTAACGAACTGGCACGTGGCATGCTAAGTCGCATGTTGCTAATCCTTGTCGCGCCTCCGGTATGTAGTCATTGCTGCAGTCCAGTCAGGTGACGTCGTTTATTGGGAGACCAAGTGGGCCCATGAAGAAGATCGAAGCGATCATCAAGCCCTTCAAGCTGGATGAAGTCAAAGAGGCGCTGCAGGAAATCGGCCTGCAAGGGATCACAGTGATCGAAGCCAAAGGGTTCGGACGGCAGAAGGGCCATACGGAATTGTACCGCGGCGCCGAATACGTGGTCGATTTCTTGCCCAAGGTGAAGATCGAAGTCGTTCTTGCCGACGAAATGCTCGACAAGGCGGTGGAAACCATTCAGAAGGCGGCCCGGACGGGTCGCATCGGTGATGGCAAGATTTTCATCTCCACCATCGAAGACGCAATCCGAATCCGCACCGGCGAGACGGGTGGCGACGCCATCTGACGTCACGTAACGAGCGGACCAAGACTTAAACAAGCGGGTGAACGCAAGGGGGTACCTTGCGCGTCCGCTCAAACTGTATCATGCGGCCTAAAACAGGGGAGTTTGTATGAAGAACGCTAATGACGTCCTGAAGATGCTCAAGGACAAAGACGTAAAGTTCGTCGACCTGCGCTTCACCGACACGAAAGGCAAAATGCAGCACGTCACCGCCGACGTGAGCTGCGCCGACGAAGCCATGTTCAATGAAGGTTACGCCTTCGACGGTTCGTCCATCGCCGGTTGGAAAGGCATCGAAGCCTCCGACATGCTGCTGATGCCCGACCCGACGTCGGCCCACGTCGACCCGTTCTTCGCCCAAACGACCGTCGCCGTGTTCTGCGACGTCCGCGAACCCTCGACTGGCCAGCCCTACGAGCGCGACCCGCGCTCGATCGCCAAGAAGGCCGAGACCTACATGATGTCGCTTGGCATCGGCGATCAGGTCTTCTTCGGCCCCGAAGCTGAATTCTTCATCTTCGACGACGTCCGCTTCTCGACCGACACCTACAAGTGCGGCTTCTCGGTCGACTCATCGGAACTGCCGTCGAACTCCAACACCGACTATGAGATGGGCAATCTTGCCCACCGTCCCCGCATCAAGGGCGGCTACTTCCCGGTTCCCCCGATCGACAGCTGCCAGGACATCCGCTCGGAAATGCTCTCGGTCCTGACCGAAATGGGCGTAACCGTCGAAAAGCACCACCACGAAGTGGCGTCCGCTCAGCACGAGCTCGGCGTCAAGTTCGGCCCCATGATCCAGATGGCCGACCACATGCAGATCTACAAATACGTGGTCCATCAGGTCAGCCAGGCTTACGGCAAGACCGCGACGTTCATGCCCAAGCCCGTCTTCGGCGACAACGGTTCGGGCATGCACGTCCACCAGTCAATCTGGAAGGGCGGCCAGCCGATGTTTGCCGGCAACAAGTACGCCGACCTCTCGGAAATGTGCCTGTTCTACATCGGCGGTATCTTGAAGCACGCCAAGGCCCTCAACGCCTTCACCAACCCGCTGACCAACTCCTACAAGCGTCTGGTCCCGGGCTACGAAGCCCCAGTCCTGCTCGCCTACTCGGCGCGCAACCGTTCGGCCTCCTGCCGCATCCCCTACGTCACGAGCCCGAAGGCAAAGCGCATCGAAATCCGCTTCCCAGATCCGGGCGCAAATCCCTACCTCGCCTTCGCTGCCATGCTGATGGCCGGCCTCGACGGCATCAACAACAAAATCCATCCAGGCGAGCCGATGGACAAGAACCTGTACGATCTGCCGCCAGCTGAACTGGCCAAGATCCCGACCGTGGCCGCCTCGCTCCGTGAAGCCCTCGCCTGCCTGGACGCCGACCGCGCGTTCTTGAAGATGGGCGGCGTCATGAACGACGACATGATCGACAGCTACATCGAACTGCGCATGGCCGAAAACATGCGCTACGAAATGACCCCCCACCCCGTCGAGTACGACATGTACTACTCGGTCTAAACCTTTGTCCCCTCTCCCTATTGCTCTTCGCAATGGGGAGAGGGTTAGGGTGAGGGGCGG
>JANOVN010000507.1:0-6708 GCA_031417455.1 Hyphomicrobiaceae bacterium
GGCTAAGTACAGTGGTCGTTGGCCGTTGCCGGGACGGAACGGGTTCGCGAACTTTCTGGCGTCAATCATGGGTTGTGCTCCTGTTGTAGCTGAATTTTAGCTCAGGAGCTAAATTTAGTATAGATGCTAAATATCTCTTGCGATCTAATGTTACTCGAATTTAGTCTTGGGACTAAATTCGTCTAACAAGCCTAGTGATACCCCGCCCCGTGCCGGACCTTGCCGCGGAACGTGTAATAAATGAACACGGTGTAGCCGAGAATGATGGGCAGCAAAACGATGGTGCCAACGAACATGAACCACTGCGATTTGACGGGGGCCGCCGCCTCCCAGACGGTCAGCGCGGTCGGCACGAGATAAGGTGCGTTCGAAATCACGAGCCCGAGAAAGCCCAGCAGGAAAATACCGAGTGCACCCACGAACGGCGCGATATCGGTCCGCCCCCGTAAACCGCGCGCGCACACGAACGCCGATCCAAGCAAGGCAATCGGCACCGGCGAGAGATAGAGCAGGTTCGGCATCGTGAACCACCGCTCGGCAATCCGCGGGATCGTCAGCGGCGTCCACAGACTGACCACGGCCATCGCAAGCAGGACGAGCGGCAGCAGCATCAAGGCGTAACCGCGCGCCGCGATCCTGATCTCGCCCTCGGTCTTCATGACCAGCCACGTTGCCGCCAGCAGCGCGTAGCCCGCAACAATGGCAAGCCCGCAAAACAGCGCGAACGGCGTCAGCCAGTCGAGCGCACCGCCCGAGAATGCCCCGTCCGTCACGCGCACCCCTTGCAGTAGCGTGCCGAGAATAACGCCCTGCATGAACGCCGCCGTGATGGAGCCCCACGCAAACGCCAAGTCCCAGAACCAATGTTGCGGCTTCGATACCCACCGAAACTCGAACGCCACGCCGCGAAACACCAGCGCCAGCAGCATGATGATCAGCGGCAGATACACCGCCGGCATGATGATCGCATAGGCCTTCGGGAACGCGACGAACAACCCGCCACCGCCAAGCACCAGCCAAGTCTCGTTGCCATCCCAGAACGGCGCGACCGTGTTCATCATAACGTCGCGGTCGTCCTCAGCCGGCATTACCGGAAACAGAATGCCAAGCCCCAGATCAAAGCCGTCGAGAATGACGTAAAGCGCAACCGCAGTACCAAGCAGCGCCGCCCAAGCCAGCGGCAGCCACAGCGCAATGTCGCCCGATTGAAGCGCGGCAATGGTCGTATCAAAGCCCATGGCGTCATTTCCCCTTTGGAGTTTTCGAGGCCCTGCCAGCATCCCGCGCCGCCTCCGTTGCCGCAGCCAGCGGACGCGACGGCACCGCCTCGTCCACATGGATCGCGCTGCCCGATGGACCATGCTCGATCAGCCGGTTGATGTAGAGCAGGCCCATAGAAAACACGATGCCGTAGACGATCACGAACAGCACCAGGGTGGTCAGCACGGCACCGAACGAAACGGGGCTGATCGCATCGGCAGTGCGCAGGATGCCCGTGGCGATCCATGGCTGGCGGCCAGTCTCCGTCACCCACCAGCCCGCCAGGATCGCAATAAACCCCGTCGGCCACAGGAACTGCGCCGGATACAGATACCAGCGTGCCTTGAGCAACTGCCCCCGCGCCCAAAGATACGCGCCCACCAGCCCCACGCCGATCATCAGCAGCCCCAGCCCGACCATGATCCGGAACGCAAAAAACACCGGCAGGATGGGTGGACGATCTTCCTTTTTGAAATCCTTCAAGCCCTTGAACTTGCCATTGAAGTCGTGCGTCAGCACAAAACTTGCCAATCCCGGAATAGTGATCGCGTAATCGTTTCGTTCAGTCACAGAGTTTGGGATTGCAAACAAAACAAGGTCGCCCGGCTTCGATCCGTCCCAATGCGCTTCCATGGCGGCAACCTTGGCCGGCTGATACTCTAGCGTATTGAGCCCATGCGCGTCGCCGATCACAAGCTGCAACGGCGCGAGCAAAGCGACCATCCCAAGTCCCATCCGCAACATCGTATGCGCCTCGCGCTCAAACCGCCCAGCGATCAGATAGCGCGCGCCCACCGCCATCACGACCAGCGAAGTGGTGAGATAACAGGCCGTAAACATATGCGCGAAGCGATAGGGAAAGCTGGGATTGAAGATGATCGCCCACCAGTCGGCCGGTTCTGCGATCCCGTTCCTGATGATGTGCCCGGCCGGCGTCTGCATCCAGCTATTGGCCGCCAGAATCCAAAACGCCGACATCGACGTGCCGATGGCGACCAGCACGGCAGCCGCCACATGAAATGTCGGCGAAACCCGGTTCCACCCAAACAACATCACACCAAGGAACGTGGCTTCCAGGAAGAACGCAGTCAAAACCTCATAACCGAGCAATGGCCCGAGCACCGGGCCAACCACCACCGAAAAGCGGCTCCAGTTCGTGCCGATCTGGTAGGACAGCACAATCCCCGATACGACGCCCATCGCAAAGCTGACCGCGAAGATCTTGGTCCAAAACCGCGCGAGCCGGTGAATATGCGGCTCGCCTGTAAACCTCCAGCGTACCAGCAGCGTCGCAATGAACGCCGCGAGCCCGATGGTGAAGCTGGGAAAGATGATGTGGAAGGCGATCGTGAACGCGAACTGCGCGCGCGCAAGCAGAGTGACGTCGATGTCCATGGCAAGGCCTGACGTGAATGACCAAGAAAATGCAGCACAAGAGCGCCACTAAAGCAGCCATCAGTTTGCGGGCAAAGGCCCGACGTAGCAAGCAGCGAGTGCGTCACGCAGCCTTCTGTTTACTGAAGCTCTGGAACTAATTTGACTCAATAGCGTTCAAAGGCATGCCGCGCGCGGTCATGAGGTCATGGCGGGACATCTGGGAAAATCGCTATATGAAGCTTTTCATCTGCCAGAATTGCGCAAGCCTGCTCTATTTCGAAAATTCAACGTGCAAAAAGTGTGGATTGACGACCGGATACATTCCTGAACTGGAAGTGCTGAGCGCAGTCAAGCCCGATGGCATAAATTGGACCGCCCTCGCCGATCCTGAGCAGCCCTATCAATTTTGCGCCAATTGGGAGCGCCATGCCTGCAATTGGCTGCTGAAATCGGGCACGGCCGAAACCTATTGCCGGGCCTGTCAGCACAACAAGACGATCCCCGACGTCACCGATCCCATCAACAATGCACTTTGGGTCACGATGGAGCGCGCCAAGCGTCGCCTGTTCTATTCCCTTATGAAGCTCCGCCTCCCGCTGCCGTTGCCAAATCAAGGCCATCCGCAGCCGCTTGAATTCGAATTCCTGACCGACGCCCCCGGCAAACAGGTCATGACCGGGCATGACAACGGCAACATCACCATTTCGCTTCGTGAAGCCGACGACGCCGAGCGCGAAAAGCTCCGCACCAGCATGCACGAGCCCTATCGCACCTTGCTGGGCCACTTCCGTCACGAAGTCGGTCACTTCTATTGGGATATCCTGGTCCGGGACGGCGGCCAGCTCGAAAGCTGCCGCGCCATCTTCGGCGATGACAGCGTCAGCTATGACGAGGCCCTCGACCGCTATTACAAGAATGGATCCGCGCCAGATTGGCAGACAAGCCACGTCAGCGCCTACGCCACGATGCATCCCTGGGAAGACTTCGCCGAAACCTGGGCCCACTATCTCCACATCGTCGACACGCTCGAAATGGCCTATGCCTTTGGCATCTCGGTGGCCCCCCGTATCGGCGGTGATGAAGCACTCCAGGCAACCATCGACCGCAACCCCTACAAGGCCGAAAGCATCGCAGAGCTGGTCGCAGCTTGGCTGCCAATTTCGTTTGCCGCCAACAGCCTCAACCGCACCATGGGCCAGCCCGACCTTTACCCATTCATTATCTCCCAGCCGGCCATCCAAAAGTTGGGCTATATCCACTGGCTCATACGCAACCACAGCCTGACGGCAGCATAGTTTAGCGCTGCGGTGCCGGAGTGGCAGGCTGAACCGCGCAGTTCGTGGCTTTGCATTTTGCAGCGATGATTTGGCGGCGGCTCATCCGCGCGTCGGCGTCGCAAGTCGCCGCACCGAGTGCGAGAACGGCTGCAAGTCCCGCTATTGCCAATGCCGATCGTGTCATGAGCACTCCTGTTGTGTTGGAGTGCGATAGCCATGTTCGCCCGATTCTGCCAAGCACCAAACTGCCAACATTTCTTGCGAACTGCACAATTTATAGCCATGGCGTGGCGATGCTACGCGGGCGCTTCCAGTTAAGGTACTGAAATAAAGCCTATTCTAGGCTGTCGTGTGTCTGGCACGCTTCTTGTTAACCGGACCCCTGGACCCAAGCGCGTCCAAGAGCAACGGACAGGACGGCATGAGCGGCCACGATTTCACAGACGACCAGAAGCGCTACCTTGAGGGCTTCGTATCCGGCGTGCAGGCAACGCGCGTTGCCTCTGGCCTGCGCCCGCTTGGCGGCATTGCAGGCAGCGCAGGCCCCGCCGAGCCAACAGGCCCCGACGCCGCCAATCTCAAGGCCATGGCCCAGACCGAAGCGGCGGGCAAAAAGCTCGTCGACCAGGAAAAATGGAAGCGCGACGACCCACCGTTTGAAGCCTATGCGCGCCTCAAACGCGAAGCATTGGCAGGCAGCCCACCCAAACCCGCCGATAACTTTCGCTGGCGCTTTCACGGCCTGTTTCACGTGGCCCCGGCACAAGACAGCTACATGTGCCGGGTACGGATCGCGAATGGCATCCTGAGCCATTGGCAGTTTCGCGCGGTGGCTGATCTCGCCCAAAAATGCGGCGGCGGCTACACCCATGTCACCACGCGCGCGGGCCTCCAGTTCCGTGAAATCAAACCAGAGTACGCCCCTGAAGTGGCCGAAACTTTGATGGACATCGGCCTTATCTCGCGCGGTGCCGGTGCCGACAACATCCGCAATGTGACCGGCTCGGCGACCGCTGGCATCGACGCGCAGGAATTGATCGATACGCGCGTCAATGCACGCGGCCTTCACCATCACATCCTCAACGAACGCGCCATGTACGGCCTGCCACGCAAGTTCAACGTCTCCTTCGACGGCGGCGGCGCCATCCCCACCCTCGAAGACACGAACGACATCGCCTTCACCGCCGTGACCGTCGCCGATGGCGCAGGCGTTGTGGCGGGCATTTGGTTCAGGCTTGGCCTCGGCGGCATCACGGGCCACAAGGACCTCGCCCGCCCGACCGGCGTCTACGTCCTGCCCGACGAAGCAACCGCCGTCGCCGACGCCATCGTTCGCGTCTTCACCGACCACGGCGACCGCACCAACCGCACCAAAGCCCGCCTCAAATACGTGCTTGATCGTCTTGGCTTCGACGCCTTCCTCGGTCACGTCGAGGAAAAGCTTGGCAAAAAGCTGACCCGCATCGATGGCGCCCACGTCACCGATCCCCCGCGCCAGGACCGCATGGCCCACATCGGCGTTCATCCCCAAAAGCAAGCGGACCTTGTCTGGGTCGGCATTGTCCTCCCCGTCGGCAAGTTAACCGTCACCCAAATGCACGCGCTTGCCGACCTCGCTCACGAATACGGCGACGGCGATATCCGCCTGACCGTCTGGCAAAACCTGCTTATTTCGGGCGTCCACGCCAGCAAAGCCGCCGAACTGGAAGCCGACCTAAAATCCATTGGCCTGTCCTCGAAAGCGAGCAGCGTCCGCGCCGGCCTCGTCGCCTGCACCGGCAACACCGGGTGCAAGTTCGCCGCCTCCAACACCAAGGGCACCGCCGTGGCAATCGCCGATTGGGTCGAGCCCCGCGTCACGCTTGATGGCCCCCTCAACATCCACCTGACCGGTTGCCACCACTCCTGCGCCCAGCACTACATCGGCGACATCGGCATGATCGCCGCTCGTATACCCGCAGCGCCCGATAGCGACGACACCGTCGAAGGCTTCCACGTCCACGTCGGTGGCGGGTTCGGCCCCGATGGTGGCATGGCCCGCGAACTCTTTCGCGACGTCAAGGTCGAGGACTGCCCACCGCTCGTCGAGGCCATGCTCAAAGCCTACCTTGCCCATCGCATCGGTCCGCAAGAAACTTTCCTTGCCTTCTCGCGTCGCCATGAGCCGGACGCCCTACGCACAATGTTTGCCGCCGGGAGCACCGTATGACGATCCAGGATGTAAAAACCGGCCTCGGCGGCGGCCAGCCCGTTCCGATCCTCCCCGACTCAGCCCCCTTCGAGCCCAGCCAGCGTGCTTGGCTTAACGGCTTCTTCGCGGGCCTCCTCTCGGTCGAAGCCCAGCCCGGCGCGATGCCGGTCACAGGCGGCCTGCCTGCCTCCGCGCAGAACGCTATCGCCGTCGACGACACCTTCGCGCCCTGGCACGACCCGGCCATGGGCCTGGACGAGCGCATGACGCTCGCCGAAGGCAAGCCCATGAAACGCAAGCTGTTTGCCGCCATGGCCCAGCAGGATTGCGGCCAGTGCGGCTACCTCTGCGACACCTACGCCGAAGCCCTGGCTGATGGCACAGAAACGAAGCAGAACCTCTGCGCACCTGGCGGCAAAGAAACCAGCCGCATGTTAAAGAAGCTGATGGAGCAAACCCCATCGGCCACGGTCGAGGCGTCCGTCGCAGCTTCTCCTGGCAGCCAAGGTAACCGATGTTTATGTACATGATCACCCTTGGAAATCTATTGGCACAGCAGCAGCTGTTGGCGTGGTCATTGGCTTGCTTATTGGTCGTCGCTAG
>JANOVN010000508.1:0-5297 GCA_031417455.1 Hyphomicrobiaceae bacterium
AATACCGTCGCGCAGAAGTTCTGACTCTTTGGTTCGTCGGCTGCGCGACGGTATTCTCCTTTGTTTGCGCGTGGCCGCCCCACCAACCCCACGCGCGGATACCAACGCGAATAAGTCAGTACTTATGCGCGTTGGTATAAGTATTTGTTTTGTCGCGCTTCTTTTGCCGGAGAACCGCTCACACCTCCGCCTCCGCCTTTGCGGGAGGATGCGTTTCCACAGAAGCACTCAAATCACGCCAGGGCGAGCGAGCCGCGGAGATCTGTTTCGATCAGCTGGCTTTGGGCGGAACTGCCGGCGAGCAGGTGGATGTGGACTTCATTGGCACCTAGCTGGGCGCTGCGAAGGCGGATTTCGGCTAAGTTGAGGGTGCCGACTTTGCTGGTCGCGCGACCGATTGAAACGACTGTGCGGTGGCCGTCGCTGTGGCGTTTCACGAGGATGTAATTCGCACCTTCGACGGGGGGGCAATCGAACAGGTTGTAGACCGAATGGACATAACGGGTGCCCGACACGCCGGTCCAGAACAGGAATGGGGTTTTGTCAGGTTGGGCGGTTTGGGCGTAGGTCAAACCCGATTGTGCAAACGAGCCGTTGACGGATGCGGCACCGGCGACAAGCATTACTGCGCGCTTGGCGCGAAACAAAGCCAAATCCACAATTTCTGCACTCATGGTACTAACACCTTAGCTCGGCCACATCGCGACGCTTGCGATGTCAATTGGTCTAAACTTCTCCTCTAAACAATTCCGGATTGAGATAGCTAAAATGTGACCTAATTGGTGCGCTTACACGGCAGGGTTAACGGCGCGTTGAGTGTTGCGTCAGCGCGTGACGAAGCGCGTGATGAAATGGGGTTAGCCGCAGCTGGAATGTCCACAATTGAGACAGATGCGGCATGATCCTTCCATACGGTAGCCGGGCTGGGAACAGCGCGGGCAAAGTTTAGGGGCTGGTTGATCCGAGCGATTAACCGGGGGTATGGCGCTGGCAGCCGGGGCGGATGATGGCCGGGGTGGGCTTTGGCCGATCACTACGGGTTGGCGCACGTTTTCTGGGTGTTCGAGTTGGGTGCAGTTGATGGCGGCCAGATGGTCATCAATGATGCCGCCGATTGCGGCCAGCAGGCTTGGCACGTATTGGCCCGCGATCCATTGACCGCCCTGGGGGTCAAAAATGGCCTTCAGCTCTTCAGCGACGAACGACACATCGCCCCCGCGCCGGAAAACAGCGCTGATCATCCGGGTCAGGGCAACGGTCCAAGCGTAGTGGTTCAAATCCTTGGTATTGATGAAGATCTCGAAGGGACGGCGACGGCCGTCGCGGATTAGGTCGTTGATGGTGATGTAATAGGCATGATCGGAGCTTGGCCATTTCAGCTTGTAGGTCTTGCCGGGGAGAGCATGGTCGCGCGCGAGCGGCTCGGTCATATAGACGACGGCTTGCGAGCCGCTGGAGGCTTTAGGGGCTGGCGGATCGATGCTTTTGGGTTCTGGCGTTGGAGCGGGGGCGGCCGGGAGCTGTAAAAGCACCGAGCCGGTGACAGCGTTCGGCCGAAAGAGGGTGCAGCCCTTCAGGCCCAGGTCATAGGCTTCCATATAGAGATGTTCGAAGGCAGCGGAATCGATGCCGACGGGGCAGTTGATGGTTTTTGATATGGCACTGTCGACGTGAGGCTGGAGGGCGGCCTGCATGGCGAGATGGTCGTGCGGAATTAGATCTTTGACGGTGACCCAGGCGGGGCCGGACGGATTGGCGCCGCCATTCAATTGGCGGTAGCGGGCGTGGGCAAAGTCCTCGACGGTTTCTTCGCACGTGTCGCCGGACTGTGTTCGGATCCGCCTGCGGTATTGGAAGTCGAAGACGGGTTCGATGCCGCTTGATACGTTTCCTGCCAGAAGCGAAATCGTGCCGGTTGGCGCGATCGAGGTCAGGCACCCGTTGCGGATGCCATGTCTGGCGATGAGCGCGCGGGTTTCCTCGCTGAGGGCACGGACGTTTGGCCGGTCGAGGAATTTCGCCGCGTCGTAGAGAGGGAACGCGCCTTTTTCGGCGGCGAGTTGGGCGCTGGTGCGGTAGGCGACATTCTGGATGGCTTTCATCCAGTTCCCAGCCAAATTGCGGGCGGCTGGAGAATTATAGGCCACGTTCAAGAAAATCAATGCATCGGCGAGGCCCGTGAGACCAAGGCCGATCCGGCGTTTGGTTTTTGCTTCCCGCTGTTGCTGGGGTAGCGGGAAGCTGGACACATCGATCATATTGTCGAGCAGACGGACGGCGACGGCCACGGTGCTTTCGAGGCGTTCTACATCGAGTCTGGCATTGGCTGTAAACGGATGATCGATGAGTTGCGACAGGTTGATGGAGCCAAGGAGGCAGGCGCCATAGGGTGGCAAGGGTTGTTCACCGCAGGGGTTGGTCGCGTGGATCGTTTCGCAATAGGCGAGATTGTTGGTGGCGTTGATGCGATCAATGAAGACGACGCCGGGCTCGGCGAAATCGTAATTGGAGCGTGCAATCGTGCGCCAAAGATCGCGGGCGGACACAGTTTTGTAGATGCAGCCTTCGAAGACAAGATTCCACGGAGCGCCGGTCTTGATGGCGTCGATGAAGGCGTCCGTGACGAGCACCGACAGATTGAAGTTGCGGAGCCGTGTTGGGTCGGATTTGGCGGCGATGAATTCTTCGATGTCGGGATGGTCGCAGCGGAGGGTGGCCATCATCGCACCCCGCCGTTGCCCAGCCGACATGAGCGTGCGGCACATGGCGTCCCAGACGTCCATGAAGCTGACCGGTCCGGACGCCGTTGCTTCGATGCCGCGCACTGATGCGCCACGCGGTCTCAGGGTCGAGAAGTCTTGGCCGATGCCGCCACCGGCCTGCATGGTCAGGGCGGCCTGCTTAACGTTCTCGAAAATCGCTCCAAGGTCATCGTCGATTTTGCCCATCACAAAGCAATTGAACAGGGTGACTTGGCGGTCTGCACCGGCACCAGCCAGGATCCGCCCTGCTGGTAGGAAGGCCAAACCTGACAGGCAATCGTGAAATGTTGCGGCCCATTGGTCTTGGGCGGGGATACCACCCGGCTCGGCGCGGGCTGAGGTTTTTGCGACGCGCCAGAATGTTTCGTTCAGCGATTGATCGACGGCCTTACCATCGCGCTTTAATCGATACTTTTGCTCCCAAATGTCGCGGGCAATGGGAGCCAGGAAATCTGAATCTGGCATCGATGTACACTCTCGACAACTTATTCCCGGATCATTCTGGGAATGCACATTGCATCCCAAGAAGCCGGATTGACTGATGACTTAGTCTCTTGCTGCTGGTCACTATGTTCCGGCATAAGGCAGTTGAACATAAGCAAAACAAATTGTTGTTGTCAATCATTTGTTCGCTTGACGTTCTGTTAATGTTTCGTTATAGGTTTTAAGTGTTGAGGATAAATGGGTTTCAGTGAGGAGGCGGGCAGATGCTGTTTCGATGTGAGCTTCAAGAGTTTGACGGAATGTCTTGCGGTCCAGTCCGGATGGCAAGGGCTCGAGGAATTCAACGACGATCGTGCCAGGAAACCGCATCATGCTGCGGCGGGGCCAGAATGCTCCTGAGTTAAGGGCAACGGGGACGCAAGGCAGGTTGAGGCCTTCATAAAGGGCGATGATGCCGGATTTGTAGTTCGGCTGTGCGCCTGCTACTTGGCGGGTGCCTTCGGGGAAAATGACAATCTGGCGATTGGCATCAGCGCGGTTCTTAGCGTCGGCGATCATGCGGCGGAGGGCTGCTGGGCCGCGTGCGCGGGAAACGAGGATGTGGCCGAACTTATGGGCGAACCAGCCGTAAAACGGGATCCAGCCGAGTTCGGCTTTCATCACCATGGCGGGGTCGGGCAGGAGTGGGATTAACGCGAAGGTTTCCCAGGCGGATTGGTGTTTGGAGGCGACGATGGCGGCACCGGCAGGAATGAATTCGCGACCGCGCACCTCAAGGGTCATGCCGACGATGGTGCGTAAGAGCCAGAGGCAGCATTTGGCGTGAAGTTTGAGGCCCATCATAGCATAGCGGCGAGGACCGAAAAGCAAAGGACAGCCGAAGATCGTGAAGGCTGCCGTTGTCAGATAGAATGCGAAGGAGAAAACGAGAGAACGCAGGACCAGCATTAGCCGTCAACTTTGTGTGGCAGCCGGTTTGCCGGCCGTGGTGGTGGGGGCGACCCAGGGCTTCACGTATCGCATGGTCCCTAATCGGGCTGCAACGGGCAAGAACTTGACGTACTCCGATAGCAGAATCCGGGCGGCGGCTGGGTGCAGCCACCAGGCGCGATTGCGGAATTTGCGTGGCACGACCGGGTCGGGGATAAGTTCGACGTCAGGAAGGGCGAGGGCGAGTTCGGCCAGGCTGCGGGGCATGTGATAGATCGAGGTCACGACGAAGAGGCGGGACAGTTTGCGGTCAGTGGCCCAGGTGCGGGCTTCTTCGGCGTTTCCGGTCGTGTCTTGGGCGGCGTATCCTAGGTCGACGCAGCAATTGAACTTTGCGGCTTCGAGGCCAGACAGTTTTATGAGGTCGTCGCGGCTTGTTGTGGCATTGACGCCGGAGATCAGCATGCGATTGGCGCGGCCCTGCTGGAGGAGGCGTCCGCCTTCGAGGATGCGGAAGTCACCGCCGGTGAGGACGATGATGCCGTCGGCGTTGCCATCAGCCAGGGATTGCTCTCGCATCACGCTGGTTGCAAACAACGCGAAGCCGAAGACGAGGACGGCTAGGCAGATTCCGATCATGGTTATGGCGACGCGCACGGCCCGGTTTGATTTCGAGCCCCGTGTTTTAGGTGCATTGCCGGTTGGATCGGCCTTATGAAGTCGTGTTGGGGTGGTCATGTTCGTCTAACACTAGCCAAATTCTCATAAAATTTGACAGTTCATTGTAGCAAGGTTGTCAACGAAAGCTAACCGGGCGCCCCAAATATGGTTTGGGCAGGGAGGAGAAGGGGGTGCAAACTAAGGGTTGGCTGCGGAAAAATTGATCGTTGGGAGGTTATGGGGCGTTTTGGCGTGTTGGGGCTGGCACTCCGACTGTGACCTGCGCACCGTGATCTGTTTGTGTTGTGGCTGGGTGGGATAGTGGTGGAAGTGCCTGATAGGGGCAGGGGAGTAGGTGTTATACCGTCGCGCAGAAGTTCTGACTCTTTGGTTCGTCGGCTGCGCGACGGTATTCTCCTTTGTTTGCGCGTGGCCGCGTCGATCTGAAAGATCGCCTGCGGCGAGGCAACCCCACGCGCGGATACCAGCGCGCATAAGTCA
>JANOVN010000509.1:0-2905 GCA_031417455.1 Hyphomicrobiaceae bacterium
GGCTCTCTTCGATGCGCTTGCCTTTGCTGAAATAGATCACCACACCGTCCTTCTCATCCACCTGCTCGACCCCAAACGTCACCGGCAGAAACTTACCTAGCACGTCCATGTTCGTCCGCGCATGTTCCGTGAGCGCGCCTGTCACAAAGGACCCGCCACCCGCCAGGGCCATCGGCAGCAACAACTGATCGGCCAGATGCGGCCCGACCGGCGCGCCCGCGCTGAGATACTCCCGAACCTCATCGACCGCCCGCGCCGCCACGTCCTCCGCCGAAACGCGCGGCTCGCCAAACCCGGTGAACATCTCGGTCACATGCGCATGCCCAACCTCGATCATCACCACGTTGCCATGCCCGTCCGCCTTCACGGTCCGCGCCTGCCCGCACTCCGGCGGCCAGTTGAGCAGCGTCAACGCCGTCGCCACTTCGCGCTGAGCAATCGCAAACGGCAGCGTCGCAATATGGGCGCGCACCATTTGCGAAACCCGCTGACCCGTCTCCTCGATCGCCAGCGGCACGAGCTGAGACGGGGCAATCTTTGCCTCCCATACGCCACCGCCCGCCGGGAAAAATCCAGGCTTGCGCAACGTCAACGAAACGCTAGCCCCCATCCGCCGCAACAGCGGACAGAATACCCGGTGCAGATAATCAAACGTCGGCGCAAACGGGTTGTGCGTGCCCCCCGACAGCAACACGTGGGACGGCTCATCCGCATGCAGCAACGCGGGCAAGATCGTCTGAAACACGAGGCAAGTCGACCCCGCCGTCCCGATTGCAAACTGATACGCCCCACCTTTGATCGGCCCCGGCACGAACGTCACCGCCGTCGACCCAAGCTCGGCCCCGGTCACCGTCGCGCCTGAAATCTTTTCCGCCGCCAGCACGCACGTCAAGTGCTGCCGCAACAGCCCAGGCCGCGACCGCTTTGCGCGAATCTTCTCAATCGCAAACGGCTTCCCCGTCACCATCGACAACGACAGCGCCGTCCGCAACACCTGCCCGCCCCCTTCACCGGACGAGCCATCAATCGTGATCATTTAGATTCCCTCAAAAAACACGCGCGGCCCTCCCTCTCTTCGTCATGGCCGCGCAGGCGGCCACCCACGACAACTATTTGCAAGGGTAATGACGGTTGGAGACATCGACCGTGGCGACACTTCACGAATCTTCATCCGCTCGCTAGTTGCATCTTGTCGTGGGTAGCCGCCTTCGCGGCCATGACGTTGGTGGTTATCACCCCTTCACGCACACCACCTGCCGCAGCGTATGCACGATCTCGACGAGGTCCGCCTGTGCGGCCATGACGGCGTCGATATCTTTGTACGCCTTGGGCGTTTCGTCGATCACGTCGGCATCCTTGCGGCACTCGACGCCTGCGGTATCGCGCGCATGATCCGCGAGCGTGAACCGCCGCTTGGCTTCGTTACGGCTCATCACGCGCCCCGCCCCGTGCGAACACGAGCAGAAGCTTTCCGCGTTTCCTTTCCCGCGCACGATGAACGATTTCGCGCCCATCGATCCCGGAATGATGCCCATCACGTCCTTCGCCGCCCGCACCGCACCCTTCCGCGTCACGAGCACATCCGAACCGAAGTGATGTTCGCGCGCGACGTAGTTGTGGTGGCAGTTGACCGCGTGCTCGCCGATCTGGAACGGCGGCAAGTGCCCGCGCAACGCACGCAACACCGCGTCCATCATCGCCTGCCGGTTTTCGAACGCATACTCCTGCGCCCACATCAAAGCCTCGAAGTAATCATCAAACCCCGACGTGCCTTCACACAGATAAGCGAGATCGGTGTCGGGCAGATTGATGAAATGCGTCCGCATTTCCTCTTTTGCCCGCTCGATGAAATACTGCCCGATCTGATTGCCGGGTCCACGCGATCCCGAGTGCAGCATCACCCACACCGCATCCTTCTCATCGAGGCAAAGCTCGATGAAATGATTGCCGGTGCCGAGCGAGCCCAACTGATGGATGGGTCGCTTGTGGGCGATCTTGGGATGCTTGGCCACAATCGCGTTGTAGCGCTCGTCGAGGTTCCGCCACCGCGACGCAACCGAGGCCGGCACGGTTTCCCAGCCGCCCTTGAGCGATCGCCCCGGCGTGGTGATGAACCCATGCGGCACCGCGCGCTCAATGTCGGCGCGGATGGCAGCGAGGTTATCGGGCAAGTCTTTCGCCGACAGCGACAACTGCCACGCCATCATCCCGCAGCCGATATCGACGCCGACGGCTGCCGGAATGATCGCACCCTTGGTTGGGATCACCGAGCCGATGGTCGACCCCTTGCCGAAGTGCACATCCGGCATCACCGCGAGCCACTTGTAGATGAACGGCAGCCGCGCCGTGTTGAGCAGCTGCTTGGATGCCATGTCCTCGACCGGCACGCCCCGCGTCCACATCTTCACCGGCGCGCCAGTGCCCTGACTCGCTTCGTGATAACGCTCGCTCAAAGTTTCATAAGTGCGTGCCATGACAAGTATCCTTCGTGTCTCGCAATTTGCCCCCCTTTTCGTCATGGCCGCGCAGGCGGCCACCCACGACAGTAATCCGCCAGGGTAGGCTTCGGTGTGGTGTGAAAGCTAATCGAATTTCTCTGTTGGAGTTCAACGAGTTGCTATTTGTCGTGGGTGGCCGCCTTCGCGGCCATGACGTTAGTGGTTAGGCCGTGACGACAAGGAATTGGTGAAACACCTGCTCTACCCCTGAGCTACAGATCTTCTGCCAACGTGGCCGAAAACCCAACGGGATTCGAACCCGCGACACGGTCATTAACAATGTAGTTCCACACGGCATTCGTCACGTTTAGTCCCCTCTCCCCGTTCTTCACGGGGAGAGGGTTAGGGTGAGGGGCGGCCTCAAACTCAATTCGCAGCCCCCCCTCAACCCGACCCTCTCCCCATGC
>JANOVN010000510.1:0-8570 GCA_031417455.1 Hyphomicrobiaceae bacterium
CCTCAAGCGCGATGGTGCTGCCCTTTTTGCGCAGGCGCTTGAGGGTCGCGTATTCCGTTTAGATGTGGGCTACGACGATGTCGCCCTTCTCGGCCTGTTAGCAACGGCGGATGATGACCGTGTCGCCATCGTGAATACCGGCCTCGATCATCGAGTCGCCGCGGACTTCCAGGGCGAAGTGCTCGCCATTGCCGAGCAGGTCGGGCGGGCAGGGGATGTCGTGGGTGTGCGTTTGGATCGCGCTGATCGGGGTCCCGGCAGCGATTCGGCCCATCATCGGAACGGAAACCGTGCGGCTGTCGATATTGATCGATGGCGGGGTTTGGTAGTCCGGCGGCTTGGGCTTGCTGCCTTCTATGACGCTGGGCTGAAATCCGGTGCGCTTGGGGGCGGATAAGGCTTCGGAGCTGCTTTCGGGGAGTTTGATGACCTCAATGGCGCGTGCGCGGTTGGGCAGGCGGCGGATGAACCCGCGCTCGACCAATGCCATGATGAGCCGATGGATGCCGGATTTAGATTTGAGATCAAGCGCATCCTTCATTTCGTCGAACGACGGTGGCACGCCACCATCTTGCATCCGGTCATGAATATACAGCAGTAGATCTTTTTGCTTTTGAGTGAGCATGGCGCCCTTTCCGCAGGTAGTCCGACGCTGAGTCGGCACAAAACATGAATGTTTGCTACGCGTTCCGTTTGTGTTCTGCAAGCAAAAAAGTGAATTGGAGTCAAAAATCTATGCTGATGACAGGAACGGATGTGCCTTTGCCGATGGCGGGTGCGTGTGGCGGGCGGACAATGAGGGCGTTGGCTTGGGCGAGCGGGACGAGGAGGGAGCTGTCCTGATTGGCGACCGGTGCGACCGTTTGGGTCGTGCTGGAGGTTTGAGTGACGATAGCGCGCATGTAGTGCTGTCGCGGGCCGTTGGCTTCAAGGGCCGTGACCAGGGTTGCCATGTGTGGCTCCATAACCGACGCCGGTTTGCCGAGCAATGCCGTGATCAGGGGGGCTAGAAAAACGCGGGCGGTGATGAGCGCGGAAACCGGATTGCCGGGCAGGCCGAGCATGCGCTGGTGACCGAGGCGTCCAAACAGCATTGGCTTGCCGGGCCGCATGGCGAGCTTCCAGAAGTCGAGTTTGACGCCTAATTGTTCGAAGGCTGGGCGGACGAGGTCGTGGTCGCCGACCGATGCGCCGCCCGTGGTGACGACAATGTCGGCGTCGCGGGCTTGTGCCAGGTGTTCGACGGTATCGGTCAGATTGTCGGGGGCGATGCCGAGCAGGATAGGTTCCCCGCCGAAGGCACGGACCAGGGCGGCTAGGCCGATGGGGTTTGAGGAGACGATCTGGTCGGGTCCGGGGAGCGTGCCCGGCGGGACGAGTTCGTTACCGGTGGCGAGGATGGCGACGCGCGGGCGGCGGCTGACGGGGAGGGTCGCGTGGCCGGATGCGGCGGCCAATGTGAGGGCGCGAGCGTCGAGGGGGCGGCCAGCCTGGAGTATGAGTTGGCCTTGCGCAAAGTCACCGCCTTTGGGCCGGATGTGGTCTGGGTCGGGGCAGCCCTCGCGGATGGTAAGGGTAGGGCCTGTGCGCTCTGCGTTTTCCTGGATGACGATGGCATCGCTGCCGGTTGGCACGGGCGCGCCGGTGAGGATGCGGACGGCCTCGCCAGGGTTGAGAGCGTCTGGATAACGTGAGCCTGCTGCGGCTTCACCCACGACTGAGAGGGTGGCGGGTAGACGGGCAATGTCGGCTAAGCGGACGGCATAACCATCCATGGCGGATGCGGCGAACGGGGGCTGGGTCAGGCGGGCTGATACGTTGGCTGCCAGGATGCGGCCATGGGCATCAGGTAGGCTCACTATTTCGCTGTCCAGCGCAGTGACGCCGGTCAGGATGCGGGCCAAGGCTTCCTCGACGCTCAGCGCTGCCATGTCAGTGGTCCGGCTTGACTGGCGCTCGATAGGTGCCCGAGCGTCCGCCGGTTTTTTCCACGAGGCGAATGCTCGAAAAGCTCATCGCTTTATCGACGGCTTTGAGCATGTCGTAGATCGTCAGGCAGGCGACGGAGACGGCGGTCAGCGCTTCCATCTCGACTCCGGTCTGGCCCAACACTCTAACTTCGGCTGAGACATGCAACCCGGCTGGCGCGTGGGACGGCGTGAAGTCGACGGTGACTTTGGTGATGGCAAGGGGGTGGCAAAGGGGTATCAGTTCGCTGGTTTTCTTGGCGGCCATGATCCCGGCGATGCGGGCGGTGGCGAGCACGTCACCCTTTTTGGCGGTGCCGGTTTCGATGAGCGCGAGCGTGGACGGTTCCATCGACACAAAGCCTTCGGCGATGGCGGTGCGGCTCGTCACGGTTTTGTCCGAGACGTCCACCATGTGGGCTTCGCCGCGATCATTGAGATGGGAGAGCTTGCTCATGAGGTCATACCCAGCAGGGTCTTGGTGGCGGCGGTGACATCGTGCTGGCGCATGAGGCTTTCACCGACGAGGAAGGTGCCGACGCCGACTTTTTGCAGGCGGGCAATGTCTGCGGGTGTGAAAATTCCGCTCTCGCCGACGATAATCTTGTCCTTGGGGATGCGCGGGGCGAGGCGTTCGGTCGTCTCGAGCGCAACGTCGAAGGTCTTGAGGTTGCGATTGTTGATGCCAACCAACATGCTATCGAGTTTCAAGGCGCGGACGAGTTCGGCGTCGTCGTGGACTTCGATCAGGGCGTCCATGCCCCAGTCCTTGGCGGCAGCGATCAGAGCGGTGGCTGTAGCATCATCGACTTGGGCGAGGATAACCAGGATGCAGTCTGCCCCCCAGGCGCGCGCTTCCACCACTTGATACGGGTCGAGCATGAAGTCTTTGCGCAGGACCGGAAGCGAAACGGACGCACGGGCTTTGACGAGGTGGCCGGGCGCGCCCTGGAACGAGGGCGCGTCGGTCAGGATCGACAGGCAGCAGGCGCCGCCCGCCTCGTAGGCTTTGGCCAATGCGGGAGGGTCGAAGTCTGCGCGGATCAGGCCCTTGGAGGGGGACGCCTTTTTGATCTCGGCGATGAGCGCTGGTTTGTTGGCCTTGAGATTGGCGGCGATTGCGCCGGCGAAGGGTCGGACGCGCGAGGCCGAGCGGGCGTATTCAGCGATCACGCGCAATGGGCGGCTCGCCTTGGCGCTGGCGATCTCGTCGCGCTTGTATCGGGTGATCTTGTCGAGGATGTCGGTCATGGGAATGTTCTAATGGGGTTGTTGACGAGAGGGAACAGCTTGTCGATGGATATTGCAAGGCTGCCGCCCTGGACCCGCTTGGGAGGAGAACCTCCCAAACCCACCCTTTTCTTGGGACTTAAGGCATGGCTTCCCGGGGGCGAGCCCCCCATAGGCGCTAACTTAAGAGTTGGTGATTTTGATAAGGGTGTCGAGGGCGCGCTGGGCCGCGCCTGAGTCTATGGCGCGGCTGGCAAGCGCGACGCCGTCGGGCAGGGTTTCGACGCGGTCCGCGATGATGAGGGCGGCGGCGGTGTTGAGGAGAACGATGTCGCGGTAGGGGCCGGGTTTGCCAGCGAGCACTTCGCGCAGGGCTGCTGCGTTGGTTTGTGCGTCACCGCCTGCGAGATCGGAGAGTTTCGCGCGGGGGAGGCCCGCGTCTTGCGGGGTGATGTTGCGGGCGCGGACCTGACCGTCTTTGAGTTCGGCGATGTAGGTGACGCCAGTGGTGGTCAGTTCGTCGAGGCCGTCGGAGCCGTGGACGACCCAGGCCCGTTTGGAGCCGAGGTTTTTCAGCGTGTGGGCGATGGGGCTGATCCAGACTTGGTCAAAGACACCGACGACTTGGCGGGTGACGCCAGCGGGATTGCAGATGGGGCCGAGCAAATTGAAGATCGAGCGGAAGCCGATGTCGGCGCGGACGGGGGCCCAGGTTTTCATGAGCGGATGGTATAGGGGGGCCCAGAGGAAGCCGACGCCTGCGTCATGGATGGCGCGTGACACGATTGCGCGGGGGCTGTCGAGTTTGACGCCGAGGGCTGCCAGTACGTCGGAAGCGCCGGATTTGGATGAGACGGCGCGGTTGCCGTGTTTGGCGACGTGGAGGCCGCAACCGGCGGCGACGATGGCGGCACAGGTCGAGACGTTAAAGGTGCCGTGGCCGTCGCCGCCGGTGCCAACAATGTCGATGGCGTCCGCTGGGGCGTCGACCCGGAGCATGGTTTCGCGCAAAAGCGTGGCGGCACCGGTGATCTCGGCGACGGTTTCGCCGCGACCGCGCAACAATGCAAGGAAGGCTGCCTGCTGGGGGGGCGTTGCTTCCGGCGTCGACAAAAGCGCAAGCGCATCGCGGAACGCTGCGGCGTCGAGGGGCGTGCCAAGGGCTAGCTTGCGCAGGATGTCCTTGATGGCGGATTGGGTCATCGGTTCAGGGTTGTCTCACGCTACGGCGCGGTTGCGGGTCGGGGTGGGCAGGCGTTTTGGCGCGAAGCCGGCGAGGGTCAGGAAGTTTGCCAGCAGGGCGTGGCCCTGTTCGGATGCGATGCTTTCGGGGTGGAACTGGACGCCGTGGACGGGGTGGGTTTTGTGCGCAAGGCCCATGATGAGGCCGTCCGGTGTCTCAGCGGTGATTTCCAGGCAATCGGGCAAGGATTTGCGCTCGACGATCAGTGAGTGATAGCGCGTCACCTGGAACGATGTGGGCAGCCCCTTGAAGACGCTGCGGGTGTCGTGGTGGGTGATGGTCGAGATCTTGCCGTGCATGGGGGCGGGGGCACGGATGACCTTGCCGCCGTACGCCTGACCGATTGCTTGATGGCCCAGGCACACGCCGAGCAGGGGGATGTTGGGACCGGCCTGCTCGATGAGGTCGAGGCAGATGCCGGCTTCGTTGGGCGTGCAGGGGCCGGGCGACAGGACGATGGCCTTGGGCTTCAGCGCGATGGCTTGCGCGGTCGTCAGCTTGTCGTTGCGGTGCACCTCGCACGCCACCCCCAACTCGCCGATGTAGTGGACGAGATTGTAGGTGAAGCTGTCGTAGTTATCGATGAGGAGGAGCATGTTTTTGCCAAGCTGTTGATTTGGTGTTGTTATTTTGGCTGGCTTCGTTGAATTTTGCGTCTTGCACCCGCTTTGATACCCGCAATTTCCAATGGTGCCCGTAGGTGTCACGTCCCTGATCGTATATTTTTCGACGCATGTCGACTGAAACGCATTTTTTAAACCCCTCCAGGGGGAGGCGGAGCTTGAGCGGCCAGTAATTACTGGTACGTTGCGCCCATGACCGACCTAAATGATATGCAACTGTTGGTGAGAGCGATCGAATTCGCCGCTCGTAAGCACCGCATGCAGCGACGCAAGGACGTCGATGCAAGCCCTTACATCAACCACCCGATCGCGCTCATGTCCGTTCTGTGCGTGGAAGCGGGGATCGACGACGTCAACGTCCTCGTTGCAGCGGCGCTGCATGACACGGTCGAGGATACCGAAACGACTTTCGCCGAACTTAGGCAAGAGTTCGGTGAGAAAATTTCCGGCTACGTCGCCGAACTTACCGACGACAAGACGTTGCCGAAGGCGGAGCGAAAGCGATTGCAGATCGAGCATGCGTGCACGATGAGTGCAGAAGCAGGGCAAGTGAAGCTCGCCGACAAAATCTGCAATATCCGGGATGTCGGGAGCAGCCCTCCCGTGGACTGGAACGAGAGCCGGTGTCGCGATTATTTCGAGTGGGCGAAGGCCGTCGTTGTTGGTCTGCCAAATCCTAACCCGAAACTGCGGAAGCGGTTTGACGAAGCGTATGAGCAGGGGGGCGCCGCCACCAGCAAAAAAAAAGTTATAGAAAAAAGTGCTGACAACGCAGGAGAGGGCGCTTCAGGAGCGTGTGATCGACAGTAAACTTGAACTTAACGCCATTATGTGATTCACGCGAGTAAGATGGCACGCAAACCGATAGAGCAGCTGAGCCTTCGGTTCTATGAACCGAGTAAGCCAAGAGCACACACCGTGCCAGCTCTGGCGCTTGCGCAGTCTATGGATGCGCTCCAACGGTTGGTTTGGCTGCTCGCGCTGCGTCATGAAGGCCATGCACCAGGACAACGGATCCGGCCATCGTCCGAATTATACCAACGCGCATAAGTTCTGACTTATTCGCGTTGGAATCCGCGCGTGGGGTTGCCTCGCCGCAGGCGATCTTTCAGATCGACGCGGCCACGCGCAAACAAAGGAGAATACCGTCGCGCAGCCGACGAACCAAAGAGTCAGAACTTCTGCGCGACGGTGTTACAAGGCCGCTATCAACTCCGTTGTGAATTGCCTGCGGAGGGAAGCTTCATTGCGCCGGTTAGGATCGACGGATCCTCTCTTCTAAGTGAGGCTGATACTCCGGTTGTTACTGCTGAATTGACAAAGCTGCTTAAGGCTATTGGTACCTCAAGCGAAGCGGAGGTCGAAGCGTCGATTACCGATGAGATTTGGCGTCGCTTCGCTCTGGAAGCTGCGGAGCGCCTATCTGGGTAATCAGGCACATTAGCGACGTACATCTTTTTCTAAAACGATGGCCCGAACGTGTTGCTGCGGGGGAAGCCCTTCGGCACGGCCTTGCCGGCCTGCGCGCGCTGACCGACCCACTCGGCGAGATCCTTGCCCGCGAGCGTGAAGGTCCGGCCCGCGCTGTCGAGCCAGGTGAGCCCGGCGCTGGACGCAAACACCCGCACATCACACAATGCGCCGTCCTTGATGCGCTGGAGGATCACGCCCTTGCCGCGGGTCATCTCGTTGACCTCTGACAATGGGAACACGAGCAGTCGGCGGTTGTCGCCGATGGTTGCAACCATGTCGCCCTCGACCGGCACAATGCAGCGCGCCTCTTCGCCTTCGGCGACATTGAGCACCTGCTTGCCCTTGCGGGTCGAGGCGATCACTTCCTCTTCGGGCACCACAAAGCCGTAGCTCGCGGTCGAGGCGATCAACAGGCGGCGACCCGGCTGATAGACAAACATCTCGACGAAATCGCTCGTCTCCTCGATGTCGACCATGAGCCGCACGGGTTCGCCATGCCCACGCCCGCCCGGCAGAGTATTGGCTTCAAGCGTATACAACCGTCCGTTCGTCGCCAGCACGATCAGCTTGTCGGTGGTCGAGCACTTGACCGCTCGCCTGAGGCTGTCGCCTTGCTTGAAGTCGAGCTTGGACAGATCGTCCTGATGGCCCTTCATCGACCGGATCCAGCCCTTATCGGACAAGATGACGGTGATCGGCTCCTTCTCGATCATCGCCTCGTTGAGATCGACGGTGATCGTGGGTGTGTCTTCAAACGTCGAGCGCCGCGCGCCGAGCTTGGTCTTCTTGGAATAGCGCTCGCGCGTCGCCTTGATCTCTTCGGTGATCCGCGCCCATTGCAGATCGTCGGAGGCGAGCAGTTCGAGGATGCCCTTGCGCTCAGCCGACAGCTTGTCGTGCTCGGCCCGGATTTCGACTTCTTCAAGCTTCGACAACGACCGCAGACGCAGGTTGAGGATCGCTTCGGCCTGCACGTCCGACAGGCGGAACTTAGCAATCAACACCGCCTTGGGCTCGTCCTCATAGCGCACGATCCGGATCACTTCATCCAGATTGAGGTACGCGATCAGATAGCCGTCGAGCACTTCCAAACGGTGCTCGATCTTGCCCAAACGGTGATTGGAGCGCCGCACCAGAACTTCGACGCGATGCTCAAGCCACTGCTGCAGCACTTCTTTGAGTGACAGCACGTTGGGGATTTGACCGCCCGACAGCACGTTCATGTTGAGCCCGAAGCGAACTTCGAGCTCGGTCAGCTTGAACAGGCTCTCCATCAGCACGAGCGGATCGACCGTGCGCGCCTTGGGCTCCAATACGAGGCGGATTTCTTCCGCGCTCTCGTCGCGCACGTCCCCCAGCAACGGCAGCTTCTTGTCCTGCAACAACTCGGCGAGCTTCTCGACCAACTTAGACTTTTGCACCTGATACGGGATCTCGGTGACAACGATCTGCCACATCCCACGCCCGGTATCTTCCTTCGTCCAACGCGCCCGCTGACGGAACCCGCCGCGCCCGGTGCGGTACGACTCGATCATCGACTCGCGTGAATCGACGATGACACCCCCGGTCGGGAAATCCGGCCCCGGCACGAACTCCACGAGCTTTTCGATGGTCGCATTGGGATACTTGATGAGATGCAGCGCCGCCTGGCACAACTCATCGGCATTGTGCGGCGGAATGTTGGTCGCCATCCCGACTGCGATGCCCGACGACCCGTTGGCGAGAATGTTGGGGAACGCGGCGGGCAACACCACCGGCTCGCGCTCTTTCTCGTCGTAGTTGGGTCGGAAATCGACAGAATCCTCTTCAAGGCCGTTCAAGATGTCGGCGGACGTGTTGGTGAGACGAGCTTCCGTATAACGGTCGGCGGCCGCGTTATCGCCGTCGATGTTGCCGAAGTTGCCCTGACCGTCGACGAGGGGATAGCGCTGCGAGAAATCCTGCGCGAGGCGGACCATCGCTTCATACAGTGCCACGTTACCGTGCGGATGGTACTTACCCATCGCTTCCCCGACGATACGGGCGCACTTCATG
>JANOVN010000511.1:0-2632 GCA_031417455.1 Hyphomicrobiaceae bacterium
GAAAGCTTTCATCGCGGATCAGTCGTCGTCGCAGGCGTCTCCGGCTCGACCCTGCTTTCCATCGGCGACATTGCCCGCCCCGTCTTCCCGCGCTCGGCCATCAAGCTGATCCAAGCCCTGCCGCTGATCGAAACCGGGGCCGCCGACCGCTTCGGCTTTGGCGACGAAGAAATCGCGCTCGCCTGCGGTTCGCATGCGGGCGGCGAACGGCATGTCGCCATCGCGCGGGCCATGATGGCCGCCCTCGACCTCGACGAACATTGCCTCGCCTGCGGCCCCGCCGAACCCCAAGGCTACAAAGCCCGCCAGGACCTTGCCTTAAAGGGCGGCCGCCCCACCGCGTTCCACCATAACTGCTCTGGCAAACACGCAGGCATGCTCGCAGCAAGCCTGGCAACCAACACCCCAACCGCCACCTACACCGACGCCCGCCACCCCGTGCAACAACACATCCACGCAGCGCTTGCCGAACTCACCGGCACTCCATTCCAAGCAGATGTCTGCGGCGTTGACGGCTGCTGCGTCCCTGCCTGGGCCATGCCCCTCGAAACCATTGCCCGCCTTTTTGCCAAAATCGTCACCGGCGAAAGCATTCCCGCAGACCGCCGCGCAGCCTTCGCCCGCATCCTGTCGGCTGGCTGGAACGAACCCGAGCTGATCGCCGGTCCAGGTCGCGCCGACACCGTCGTGATGTCAGCCCTCCCCCGCCGCATCTTCATGAAAACGGGTGCCGAAGGCGTCTATTGCGGCGCGCTCCCCGAGCTAGGCCTCGGCTTCGCCCTCAAGATGGACGACGGTGCCACCCGCGCCAGCGCCGCCGCTGTCATGCCCCTCATCGAGCGCCTGATCCCGTCGGCCCGCGGCCTCGTCAAACGCTCGATCCTGAAAACGCCGTTGGGCCAGGAAGCCGGCACCATCCGCACCAGCTACGACTACGAACGCGCCCTCAATGGCTTGAAAATCTAAGGCGCGGGTCCAGGGGGGAGCCCCTGGCGAGGGTGCTCGAGGGACGAGTAGTCCCTCGACTACTGCGCCGAATTCCCGACAATCGTCACCCGCCCCGTCGTCGGCGCACCCTTTGCCAAATCGGCACCAAACGCCCGCCCAACGTCATGCGCCCGGATCGCACCATCGACTGCGCCCGAAATCAAATTGCCCGACACCAGGGCACTCCCAGCACCTGGATCAGACGACACCATGATCCCGATCCGGCACCCGCGAATGACATTCCCCGTCGCCGACACATCACGCATGTGCCGCCCCCAGCCGAGCAAAATTCCGCACGTCGGCGCGCCTTCAATCGTGTTCCCCGAGACGAGCGTATCCGCCTCCACCGCAATCCCCTCGCCGCGCTTGTCGACCAGCTCCAGCTCGCGCCGCGCCAGATTGCGAATGAGGTTGCCCTGCACGACTGCCAGCCGCCCGCCCTCGTTAAAGTTCGTCACCGAAATCCCAGTACCGGCCCCATCGACAATGTTATTTGCAATCATCGCCCCCTGAAAACCGAACTCCGAGTAGAGCGCCACCTCGCCTAACCGCTGGCACGTATTGCCCGTCATCGAAATGTTGGATGCAGCGTTCCCCCGGATCGCGCTGTAGGCGCAGTCCGTGACCCGGTTCCCCGACACCTGCACGCTGCCCGCCCGGAACACATTGATCCCGTTACCATTCTCGCCCGTCCCGCCAGCATCGGCCCGGACCATCGAAATCGTATTGTTGAACACTTGCGATCCGTCCTCGCTGGCCTTCGACCGCCAGACGAGCACCCCATTATTGCCGCACCCCGAAACCACATTTCCCGAAATCGAAAGCGTCGAATCGAGCACGAAAATCCCTGCCTGCGCCACCTTTGAAACCGAACACCCCGTCACACGCCCGGTCGATCCGGTGATCGCAAATCCATTCCCTGAACTGTTACTGACCACAACCGAACTGATCTCAAAATCGGCGCATCCCTCTAACACCACCAGCGCCGCCGCAGCCCCAAGCGGACGCATTGCGCCATCTATCGTCAACCGCGAAATCGAAACGCCCGCACACGCCTTCGCATTAAAGACCGCGCCCGCCCCGATCAATTGCAACGTCGTCAACCGCCCAGCCCCGGCAATCACCGAGCCTGGCCGCAAAGCCAGCGCACCCGTCTTGAACTCCCCCGCCGGAAGCTCCAACGGCACCCCCCGTGCCGCCGCCTCATCTATCGCCCCCTGCAAACTCGCCGTATGATCCGCGCCGGTATTGGCCACGAGCACACTGGCTCCAGCAGCCTTACCCTCAACCGGCACCGCCGATCCAGCCAGGCCAAGGCCAATGCCGGAGGCAATAAATAAGCGGCGGGAAGCGATCATGGCGGCGTCCGATCAATAGGCGGTTAGGTATCCGCGCGCGGGATTGCCGCGCCCGATTGGCGCTTCTTAGCAGAAGCGACGCGGCCGCGCGCCAAGCAAAGAGAGCAAGGATCAGGCCACCGCCCGTCCGGCATCGAGACAAACCGCGATGATTTCGAGGCTACCAGCCAGCGCCTGCTCAAACGTCAACGCTCCCGCCTGCCCCTCGTCGACCAGCGACGACGGCAGATGCACGAACCCCGCGATCCCATCGCCGAGCGCCAACGACTGATACAAAACCGCGTTAC
>JANOVN010000512.1:0-7858 GCA_031417455.1 Hyphomicrobiaceae bacterium
AAATTCGCCAGGACCACCAGCATATCGACCCGGTCGCCTGCCGTCTCGCCCAAGCCCACGATCCCGCCCGAACACACGTTGATCCCAGCTTCGCGCACCCGCGCCAGCGTATCCAGCCGCTCGGCAAACGACCGCGTCGTAATTACGTTGCCGTAGTGCGCTTCTGACGTATCGATATTGTGATTGTAATAGTCGAGGCCCGCCGTCTTGAGCTGAGCAACTTGAGCCTCGTCGAGCATCCCAAGCGTCATGCACGTTTCCATGCCGAGCGCCTTGACGCCCGCCACCATCGCCGTCACCGCCGCCATATCGCGCGGCTTTGGCGACCGCCACGCAGCCCCCATGCAATACCGTGTGGAGCCAGCATCCTTGGCCTTCTTGGCTTCGCCGATCACCCGCTCGACTTCCATCAGCTTCGAGGCCGTCAAGCCCGATGAGTGATGGGCCGACTGGCTGCAATACCCGCAATCTTCCGCGCATCCCCCAGTCTTGATGCTCAACAACTGGCTCTTCTGTACCGCATTGGCCGGAAAGTTCGCGCGATGCACGCTGTGGGCTGCAAACAACAAATCGTTGAACGGCTGATCATAGATCGCGCGCGCCTCAACCCCGGTCCAATCGTGGCGAATCCCCTGCGCGCCAGATCGCGCCGTAGCAGTCGCAAAAGCACCCGTGTTCGTCGCAATGGTCAAACGATCTCTCCATACCCATCGTATCGCTCGCGGCTCAGTTCCCGGACCGATACGAGCTGAGTGTTTGCATCGTTGTCCCAAGCACGCAAGCTGGAAAAGAGCAGTACAATTCCTCGTCTCAGCCATATTGACTAAAACTTGATCGATATTCGAAATAAGCCTTTCAGCCAGAACACAACCTGCGCTGGTCAAACCACCGCTCGACCTCTAGCAGCTGGCATACCAGATTTTCAATCCCATGACAGCAGGCCGCAATGCCGAACCCATCGGAGCAACTAACCTTGTTCAATAGCTTGAATAAACTCATGAAATCGTCGCCTCGTGGCTTCAGCGTCGAGATCGGCGATCATGGCGAAGTCATGCTGCAGCGGCGCGGCCACGTGCGCGGCTTCTGGCGCTGCCACGGCGGACATTTTGCCTGGACCCCCGCTGGCTATAGCGAACCAGCCCATACAGCCGCAGACATCGACGCCGCCGTCGCCTACACTCAGGCCTCCATTTTGCCGCGCTGAACCCTAGTTGCTGTCATCCGCCCCAGGCGGCAGCGGCAGGATCGAAATCCCGTCCTCCAGCAACTCCCGCGCCTCCTTGATCGACGCCTCCCCGTAAATCCCCCGCGTCGGTGCCTCATCGTCGTGAATCCGTCGTGCTTCCTCCGCAAACCGCGGCCCAACATAGTCCGCGTTCCCAATCACCGTTTGCCGCAACGCCTTCATCGCCGCCCGCAATGCCTGCCCGCCTTGTGCGTCATCGCCCGAGATGATCGCCCCACCTGGTTCGACGGCCGCCACAACGCTCGCCGCGCCGTTCCGCGATTTCACACCGCCCGACTTAGCGATACGGGGCGACATGATCGCCTTCTCAACCTTGTCCGACCCGCACGTCGCGCACGTCAATTGGCGGCTCTTAGCCAGCTTGTCGAACGCCGCGCTGTTTTGAAACCACGTCTCAAACTCATGCCCGCGCGAACATCTCAAACGGTATTTGATCATCAACAACCAGCTTCCGGCCGCCCACCATGAAGCGTGAACGCGCGGCCATGCTCCAGACATGGGATGCGCGCCCGCACAACTTCAAGCTCGGCAAGATCAATATCGGCGATCACAACTCCAGGATCGACCCCGCCCTCGGCCAAAATCGTCCCCCACGGCGAGATGATCAGACTATGCCCATACGTCTCCCGACCGTGCTCATGTGTCCCGCCCTGCGCCGCCGCAAACACGAAGCACTGCGTTTCTATCGCCCGTGCCCGCAACAGCGTATGCCAATGCGCTTCCCCGGTAGGCCGCGTAAACGCCGCCGGAGCGCCGATAAACCTTGCGCCCGCCATCGCCAGCGCCTGATGCAGCGCCGGAAACCGCAAATCATAACAGATCGTCAGCCCCAGCCGCCCCCACGGCAGATCGGCGAGCACGGCCTTATCGCCCGGCGCATAGTTGGCACTCTCTTGATAGATTTCGCCGCTCCCGAGTTGAACGTCGAACATGTGGATCTTGTCGTAGCGCGCCGCAATCGACCCATCGGGCGCGATCACATAAGCCCGGTTCGCGATTCTTTGGCCAACCAGAACGCCCATCGACCCGATATGCAGCCAAATCCCAAGCCGCCGCGCCAACGCCACGAAATGCGCCAAAGCGACATTCCCCGCCTCTGGCTGGAGCTGACTGAACAGCCGTTCGCGGTCTAGTTCCATCAACGTCGTCACTTCGGGCGTCTGCACATAGTGCGCGCCATCTGCCCCCGCTTGCTCGATCAACGCCGTCGCAGCCGCAAGATTGGCAGCCACGTCCCGCCCAGACCGCATCTGAACAAGGCCGGCCCGGAATTTCGAATGAGAATCAAGGGTCATCGGGCTCAATCTACTCGGTCAAAGCCTAACTCGCCAGCAACGGATCAAGCTGCCCCGCCCGGTCGAGCGCATAGAGGTCGTCGCACCCGCCCACATGCCGCTCACCGATCCAGATTTGCGGCACCGTATTGCGCCCGCTGGCTTTCGCCCTCATCTCGGCCCGCAGATGCCCCGCCCCTGTGACATCAATTTCCTCATACGCCACGCCCTTCGACCCCAGCAGGTCCTTGGCCATGTGACAGTAGGGGCACAACGATGCCGTGTAGATGAAGACCTTCGCCATAGTCCGGTGATCCCCTTTGTCCTGTTCCCCGCAATCCGTCATGTGAATGTAGTAAAACGGTCGCCCCTGCGCCATACGCGACGGTATTATACCAGCGGGCATAAGTTCTGACTTATGCGCGCTGGTATCCGCGCGTGGGGTTGGTGGGGCGGCCACGCGCAAACAAAGGAGAATACCGTCGCGCAGCCGACGAACCAAAGAGTCAAAACTTCTGCGCGACGGTATTACTTTCAACAGCGTCATGGACCGCCATGTCCTGCGATGGCCAGCGCCAGCACATCCACCTGCGCAGCCCCCGCCGACTTCAGCGCCCTGGCAGCGGCGTTCACCGTCGCCCCGGTTGTAATCACATCATCGATCAACAACACCCGCCGCCCGGCAATTTCCGCCTGCCGTCCCGGTGGCACCATGAACGCACCGGCCACATTCAGCCGCCGCTCCTCGCTCGACAGCCCGACTTGGCTCGGCGTCTGCTTAGTGCGCACCAGAGCCAATGGCGCAACCTCGATCCCGGTCCGCCGCGACACTTCCATCGCAAGAATGGCCGACTGGTTGTACCGCCGGTACAGCAACCGCCACCGGTTAAGCGGGATCGGAATAACGACATCTGACTCCGCAATCAAAGTCTCGCCCGCCGCCACCAGCCAGCGCCCGAACAACCGCCGCGCATCATGTCGGTCGGAATACTTGAAGCCATGAATCAGCTTCTGCATCGTGCCGTGAAACGCTGCGACCCCGCGCGCCCGATCATAATCTGGCGCATCAGCGTCGGCCCCCGCGCTGACCATAACCCCGCCAGTATCGAACGGCAGTGGTATTCCGAGCCGATCGCACAACGGCGCTCTTATGAAATCGGTCTCGGCCCAGCATGTCGCACACAGCGCATGATGCTCGCAAAGCGGCGCGCGGCATGCCAGACACACTGGCGGCACGACCAGATCTGCAATCGCTCGCGCGCCAGCCCGCACCAGCAGTCCGGCGCGCTGGCCCAATCCATCCCACGCCTCACCAGCCCTTTCGCCGGTATCGTCCTTCATGACGCTCAGCCCCGCCCAGATCAACAATTTCCCCGCCGACTATAGCGAAAACCGCCGCCGCATGCGAGAGACGTCACCGATGACTGAAGCGCCCCACATTTTCGACCGCCCCCTCCTGACCCAGCGCCGCAATCGCGCCGCAGCGAGCGCTGCCGCCCACGACTTCCTGCTAGCCCGCGTCGCCGAAGATTTCGCCGGACGCATCGCCATCGTGAACCGCACCTTCGCGTCCGGCATCAACCTCGACTCCCACCACGGACTCCTGAGCCGCAGCCTGCGCCCGCTCCCCAACGTCGGCGAATTGATCGATGCCGATCACTCAACCAGCATGCTCGCTTGCTGCGACGGCCCAACCCTGATCGCCGACGCCGAAGCCCTCGACCTCCCCGCCAGCTCGTTCGACCTCCTGGTCTCCGGCCTAAGCCTGCATCTCGTCAACGACCTGCCCGGCGCGCTGATCCAAATCCGCCGCGCCCTTAAACCGGATGGCCTGTTCCTCGCAGCCCTCCTGGGCGGCGATACCTTGCGTGAATTGCGCGAAGCTTGGTTCCTGGCCGAAGAAGAATTGACCGGCGGCGTCTCGCCCCGAGTTGCCCCTTTCGCCGACATCCGCGCCATGGGCGGCCTGCTCCAGCGCGCTGGCTTCGCCCTTCCGGTTGCCGACGCCGACACCGTGACTGTCACCTACCAAACGCCCTACCACCTCATGCGCGAACTCAAAGCCATGGGCGCAAGCAACATGCTGGCCGGCCGCCGCCGCGTCCCCGTCACCGCCAAACTCCTGACGCGCGCCGCCGATATTTACTCGGAACGCTCAAGCCTCCCCGATGGCCGTGTCAAAGCCACCTTCGAAATAATCACCCTGACCGCCTGGGTCCCCCACGAAAGCCAGCAAAAGCCGCTCAAACCCGGCTCCGCCACCACCCGCCTAGCCGACGCCCTGAAACCCTTGGACCGTTGACGCCCGGCTCTTAAATAAACCAGCGGGCATACGTTCTGACTTATGCCCGCTGGTTTCCGCGCGTGGGGTTGCCTCGCCGCAGGCGATCTTTCAGATCGACGTGGCGTCACGCTTTGCGTGCTGGTGCACGAAGCGCAAACAAAAGACGGGTCCAGGCGGTGCGTTCACCCTGGCCTTCACTAACCGTCTTCGCACTCCGCCTGCGCATCCTCGCCGCAGGCTAGCCGTACCCACTTGACCATAGACGAAAGTTGCAGCTCTGTATGAAATATACCAAGCAAGAAACTCCGGGGAGCAGGGAATGAAGGTTTGCATCTATGGCGCGGGCGCAATCGGCGCCCATATCGGCGTGCTGATGAAGCTAGCGGGCGTTGACGTCTCACTCGTTGCTCGCGGCGCAAATTTGGCAGCGATTCAAGCCAACGGCCTTAAACTCATCACCAAGGTCAACGGCGTCGAGGTCGAAAAAGTCGCGCGAATGCCTGCAGTTCAAAACCCGGAAGAACTCGGCCACCAGGACTATGTGATCAGTACCTTAAAGTCCCACCAGGCATGGGAAGTCGCCGATCAGATGCGCCCCTTGCTTGGACCCGACACCGCCGTCGTCACCGCCCAGAACGGCGTCCCTTGGTGGTACTTCCACGGTCTTGAAGGCTCCTACGCAGAAATGCAGATCGAAAGCGTCGATCCTCAAGGCCGCCAGTGGTCCGCCATCGGCCCAGACCGCGTGATCGGCTGCACAGTCTATCCCGCCGCAGAAATCATCGCCCCAGGCGTCGTCAAACACACTTACGGCGACCGCTATAACCTGGGCGAGCCCAATCGCCAGATCACCACGCGCGTGACCGCTCTAGGCCAAGCCTTCGAGGCCGCCGGACTAAAATGCAAAGTCTACGAAGACATCCGCGACGACATCTGGCTTAAACTTTGGGGCAACCTCTGTTTTAATCCGATCTCGGCCCTGACCCACGCCACCCTCGACGTGGTCGCCACCGACCCCGGCACCCGATTTGTGTCGCGCGCGATGATGGCCGAAGCCGAAACGCTTGCCCGCAAGATGGGCATCCACTTCCGCGTCGACATCGAACGCCGCATCAACGGTGCCGCATCCGTCGGTGCCCACCGCACCTCGATGCTCCAGGATCTCGACAAGAAGCGCCCAATCGAACTCGACGCCTTGCTAACCGCCGTCCAGGAGATGGCCCGTCTCGTCGAAGTCGCGACGCCCACCATCGATATTGTCTTGGCCCTCACTCAGCAGATGGGTCGTGTCGCCGGCGTCTACCCCGTCTTCCCGCAAGAAGCCATCGCCTCCACCTCCATCGACGCCTCGCTCTAACATTCCTTCTCCCCGTACGTCATCGCGGAGCGATGCTCCGCATCGACACGGGGAGAGGGTCAGGAGCCTGCCCCCGCGAAGGCGGGGGTGAGGGGCGGCAGCAGCAAAGCGCCTGCGTGATCTCGTAACTTCACGGCCGCAGGCCGTCGGGAGCAAAGCGACCCGGTGAGAGCGCCGCCCAGCCGGTGCGCGATTAGCGCGTGAGGCCATAAAGAGCGTGAGCCGCAGCAACACATTCCAACAAAAAAACGCGCCCGCTATTCACATGCGGGCGCGGTATCATTTTTTAGTCCCAGCACCGGCCCACCGAGCCTGCACCCAGCAGATCAGTTCACCTGCGAAACCGTCGGACGGCGCACCGAATAGGCGGGACGCACAATGCGGCGCTGCTCGACGCTCTTGGCTGGAGCCGCGTCATACGAAGCAACTGAATTCGTGCTGAACTTCTGCCACGTCACCGTCACATGCGTTCCAATCGGCACGCGCGGATAAAGGTCGAGCACGTCTTCATTCAACATCCGCACGCAGCCCTTCGAGACGGCCTGCCCAATCGTCCACGGCGCATCGGTGCCATGAATACGATAAGCGCTCGATCCCAGGTACATGGCGCGCACGCCAAGCGGATTGAGCGGATGCCCGCCAGGAACGAAATTCGGCAGCCTGGGATTTTCAGCACGCATCGTTGGCGTCGGCGTCCACGACGGATTGATCCGCTTGTCACTGACGATGGTTGCACCCTGCCAGCGGCTCTTTTCACGAGGAATAGCAATCGGGTAGCTCAGCGCTTTGCCCTGCCCCGTCACCAGATAAAGACGGCGGTCGCCGAAGCTGATGATCACCTGCCCCGCCTTGTACTGCGGACTGAAGCTGACGGACTGACGTCCACCACCCCACTCGCTGCCGCCGCCCCACAGGAACGAAATCAAATCATCGGCGGCGCTGGCAGTCTTGGCGAATGGAACCGATAGCGCGACAGCCAGGAGGCCAGCGGTCAAACTGCGCGTAAACAAGCGACCCACGAAAGTGGCACGAAACGTCATAAGACAACTCCGGTTTGGCCGGACGACCGGCATTGAGGAGACGAGGCTGCCCCCAGCACGCCTAACGTGATCAACATTGGTAAAGATTATCTCTACCTTAGTCTCAATATTTGCGTGAGGACCAACAAGACACAGTCCACAAGACTTTGCCAAATTGTGGCATCAAGCACACTCAGCTAAAACGTGCAAAAGCCAACGCTGCCACAACCTAGGATAAAGAATTTCGCACCGCCAGTCCTTTAGGCCGCCAGGGCAGCCCGCACGGATGCACGCACCTGATCGAGCGTAAACGGTTTTGAAAGCGTGAAATAACGATTGCCAGACAATAACTTGGCGCGCTCTAGCTGTTCGATCAAGCCCGACATCAAAACCACCGCCAGCTTAGGATTAAGCGCCCGCGCCTTCGCGGCCAGCTCAAACCCGTCCATTCCCGGCATATTCACGTCGGTCACGAGAAGTTGGAACTGCGACGGTGCGCGCGCCATAAACTCCAGCGCATCCCCGCCGCTCTCCATCACGTCGACGCTGTGTCCCTCGGCCTCAAGCGCCCGCCGCACCAGATCACGGGTCGCCGCTTCATCCTCGGCCAACAAGATGCGCACCATCCTCGCCCCCACTGCGTGCTAGAGCATTTTCAGACCGAAGTGGATACCGGTT
>JANOVN010000513.1:0-2361 GCA_031417455.1 Hyphomicrobiaceae bacterium
CGCAGTTTGGCACGCACAATGCTCATTCGCTGGCGTCGGCCTATGTGGCGGGCGGCAAAGGCAGTTACGAATTTCAGCGGCTGTTTGGAATGGGCGACGCGCTTTATGCAGCCGTTGCTGGCCCGGCTAAGCTTGGGGTGCCGTGCCGGATTTATGCGCCGGTTGGAACGCGAGTTGATCTCGTTGCGTACCTCGTGCGGCGGTTGTTGGAGAACGGGGCCAATACGTCGTTCGTGCATAAGCTTGCCGACGATGAGGTTCAGGTCAGCGAACTGGTGGCCGATCCGGTGGCGTTCGTCGAGCGCGAGCGGGCGCGGGGACGTGAGGACCGGGCGCATTTCCTGCGCAAGCCGACGGAATTGTTCGAGGACCGCAAAGGCAGCCTTGGGGCCGCTTTGAGTGAGGCGGCGGTGCGCACGCCGTTGCTCGCCGCCATGTCGGGCCACATCGCGGGTTCGTTTGCGGCGGGGCCGATCATCGATGGCGAGGCGCGGACGGCAGGCGTTGGGGCCTTGCTGGTGCGGTGTCCCCATGACCGGCGGGAGCGGCTTGGAACGGTTGAGGTTGCGACGCCTGAGGACATCGAGCGGGCGGTGGCGAGTGCCACGGCGTGCGCGCATGCGTTCGACCGGGTCGGCGTTGGCGTTCGTGCGGAGGCGCTGGAAAAGGCCGCTGATCTAATGGAACGCGACCGGGCGCGGCTGATGGCCGTCATGATCCGCGAAGCCGGGAAGACCTGGGCTGGCGCGCATGGCGACGTTTCGGAAGCGGTGGATTATCTGCGGTACTATGCGGGCGAGGCCAAGCGGGTGTTTGGCGAGAGCGTGCGACTGCCAGGTGTGACGGGCGAGCGCAACGTGATCGAGTGGCGGGCGCGGGGGCCGGTCGCTTGCATTGCGCCGTGGAATTTCCCGCTGGCGATTTTTGTGGGGCAGGTGGCGGCGGCGCTGGCGGCGGGCAATCCGGTGATTGCCAAGAGCGCGCCGCAGACGCCGATCACGGCGTTTCTGGCGACGCAGATTCTGCATGAGGCGGGGATTGCGGCGAACGCTCTGCATCTGTTGCCAGGGGATGGGCGCGTGGGGGCAGCACTGGTGCGCGACCAACGCATCAAGGGGATTGCGTTCACGGGTTCGAACGATACGGCGTGGGCGATCCAGAAGGCGCTGGCCGAGCGGCGGGGAGCGATGATCCCGTTTGTGGCCGAGACCGGCGGGCTCAATGCGATGATTGCCGACAGCAGCGCTTTGCCCGAGCAGGTGGTGCGCGATTGCGTGATGTCGGCGTTTGACAGCGCGGGGCAGCGGTGCTCGGCGGCGCGGGTGTTGTTCGTGCATGCCGACGTGGCCGACAAGACGATTGAGATGCTGGTTGGCGCCATCGAGGAATTGGATATCGGCGATCCGATGGATTACGCGACGGACATCGGGCCGGTGATCGATGAAGCCGCGCAGGACGTGCTCGACGCGCACAAGATCCGGCTTCAGACGGCGGGGCGGCAGCTCGTCGATATGGCGCTGCCCGAGGATTGCCGGGTCGGCACGTATGTGACGCCGGCGGCGTATGAGGTCGAGCGCTTGGCGGCGATGCCGAAGGAGATTTTCGGGCCCGTGCTGCAGGTGGTGCGCTATGAGCGCGGGGCGCTGGACAAGGTAGTGGCCGGGTTGAATGCGACCGGGTTTGGGTTGACCCTGTCGGTACATAGCCGGATTGCGGCGGTGGCGGATTATGTGGCCGAGCACGCTAAGGTCGGCAATTTGTATGTGAACCGCAATCAGATCGGCGCGCGCGTCGGGGCTCAACCGTTCGGCGGCGAGGGGCTGTCGGGAACGGGGCCGAAAGCTGGCGGGCCCAACATGGTCACGCGATTTGCAACCGAGCGGGTGCGGTCGACAGATATTACGGCGACGGGCGGCAACTGGCAGTTGCTAGGGGGGGAAGAGGGGTGATCCTAGCGTCCTTCCGGGTTTGATTGAATCGTGGAAGGACCCTGGCTTTTTGTTTTGTCGTGCTACTTTTGCCACAAAACACGAATTCTCCTTCCACTGGTGTCCCGGACAAGTGCGCCCTCTTGCGCTCGTCGATCCGGGATCGTTACCACTCATCATGAGGTAAAGACCCCGGCTCGGCCCCGCACGCTGTCGCGCGCGATGCCGTCCGGGGAACCAGTGGAGGGTTGAAATTAGACCGGACAGCCTTGACTGAGTGCACAGGATGACAATTTTCGCGAAACTTATCCCCGTGGTTTGAAGTTGTGAGATTTTGGGATCACCTTATTTCATGAGGGGTGGTTCTAGAGCTGCTTTTACTGCGAAATAGGGGTTTTGCGAGGAGTCCCGCAACCCATCAGCTGGCCGGGGC
>JANOVN010000514.1:0-2917 GCA_031417455.1 Hyphomicrobiaceae bacterium
AAACTTCTGCGGGCTGGTATAACGTCCGCACGGCGCGATCACAACGTGTCGAAACACCCGCCTAATTCGCCGCCGGCTCCTTCTTCTTGAACAACTTTTCCAGCATCTGCTTTGCGTTCGGCTTCTCAGCCCCTTCGCCGCCCTTCGACCACAGCCCCTTGAGCGCGCTGCCGATCTCCTTGACCGTTCCGTTGTCCTTGAGCTTGCGCCCAATCTCCTTGGCAGCCTCGATGGTTTTGGGGTCTTTTAACGCCGCCGCCGAATCCGCTGCAAACTGCGGTTTGGCCCAAGGTCCGGTAATCCGCACCGGAACGTCGATGCCACCTCCCAAAGCGTCCGCCACCCCGCCGCTTTGCCCCAGCAGAGCCGCCGTCACTTTAGGCTTTACGGTATAGTCGAGCGCTTGCGCTGGAAGCTGGATTTGCCCCGCCCCTGTCACCTTCAATGTCGGCCCGGTCAGCCGCAAGTCCTGGTTCGTCGCAACCCCGTTGGCAATCGTGAACGACGCCGCCAGCTCGCTGAAATCGGTTCTTTCGTTGGGTGCCCTGTCGAAGCCGTTAAACTTCCCCTGCATCAACCCGCGAACCGTGCCTGGAATATTGTACCCAACGATGGCCCCGTTGGTGAACGCAAAGTCTGCCTTCCCGTTCGCGCTCGCCACCAGTTCGGCTTCGCTCGTCCCCTGCGCGCCGATGGCCACCGACATCCGCGCCGTCCCCGCCAGCAACTCGAAGTCCGCCACGTCTTTCAAGATATTCGCAGCCGCCACCCCATCGACCGACAGATTCCCGCCGACCACCGGCGGCTGCGCATTGGCATCGATGGTTATGAACCCGCGCCCGCGCCCGTCATATAGTTGCACGTCGTCGAAGTTCGCCCGCAACACCCGGCCCTTGAGCGTCACCCCCACAGCCGATTGCCCTACCCTGATGTCGCGATAGACCAGCCCCCCAACCACCAGCTTGGCGTCCAGATCGAGCAAGCCTAGGCCATCGAGCGCAATCGGCTCCGTGCGCCACCCCGCCCGCTTGGTGTACCCCTTGACCTTGGGCGCGCCATCCAGTGCGCCGCTGTTGAGGAGATCCTCAATCGACTTTGCCGTAGTCCCATCCTTCATCTTAGGCCCACCGGCGGGCCGCGCCGCCACTGGCTTGGCCGGGATCGCCTTTACCGCCGCCAGCGTGTATTTATTGAGGTCCAACTCGCTGACCCTCAAGTTCGCGCTCACGCGTGGACGTGCGCTCCCGGTCGCATCGACTGCAACCGTCCCCGAAGCCGTCGCCCCATCGAGCCCCAAACTCGCCAGATTAAGCGCATAGCTCGCCCCGCTCACGCGCAGCTTGCCCGTAGCCGCCACCGGCCCAAACCCCTCGGCAGGCGGCAGCTCGGCCCCAAGCCATGCCGCCAGCGCCCGCAAGGACTGAGCCTTTACGCTCACATCGCCGTCAAGATCAACCGTTGCCCGCGCCGTCACCGTACCATCATACTTGGCTTCAATCTGCGGACCGCTCAGTGAAAACGCGAGCTTGGCCGGCCTGTCCTCTATGATCGCCTTGGGTGAAGCAAGTTTCACTGTAAACTCGATCGTCTGCCCCTGATAGTCGACCTTGCCCGACGCATCGAGCGGACTGGCAAGCGATTTCAATCCAACCTGCGCATCGATCGCGCTGGCCACGTGATGGGCACCATTGCGCGCGTCGGAGTACAGCACCGTTCCGCCCTCTATCCGCACATCGCCGAGCGTCAATTCCTCAAGCTTGGCGAGCTTCGCCTTCATCTGCGGCGAGGGGTTGTCGGGGTCCGATGCGTTGTTGACGAAATCCTTCACCGCGTCGGGCAAACCGTCGGTCGCCGTCGTGACAGCCGTCACTTTTCCGGGCGCTGCCTGCGCATACTGAAGCAAGACCTCGGGTCCAGTCTCTGCAAAATCCCAGCTCCGCTTGCCCGCGCCATCGATCCGCAGATCAAACACCGGCTGCTTGATAACGACGCTATCGACGCTGACGCGCCGCATCAGCAGCGGCCACAACCGTACAGTCGCCGTCAATTCCGCCATGGAAACCAGCGGCTCGCCACCCATGCCGGGTGCCGCCGACAGCGTCACGTCGCGGACCAGCAGTCCCAATCCGAGCCCCGGCCCCACCGTCAATGTCGCCGGCCCGCCGATGATAAGATCGCGCCCGGTCTTCGCCCTCACCTGCGCAATCATCTGGTCGCAGATCATGCCGATCGGCGGTGCGAACGCCAGATACGCCGCCCCCGCGCCCGCCAGCACCACCAGCCCCGAAACGCCAATCCCGAGCGCCCAAATCCACCCCGTTCGCCGTGGCTCGGGCTCGCTGCGCGACGTCCGCCCAACGGGTGGCTGATTGGGGTCGTAGGCTGGGCGCGGCGGCATCGGGCGCGCCTGTTGCCTGTTTGCTGGCCGCCCTGCGGTTTGCCCCAGCGTCGCCGGGCGATCCTCCGGGCGGTCGATGCCAGGTCGAACAGTGTTGAGCCGCACCGTGTTGAGACGCACGGTGTTGAGCCTCGGCTCCATCGAAGGCTGTGCCCCTAGCGGCGGACGCGCCCCTTGCTGAGGCACGTGCTGCGGCGGCCGCTGCGGTATCGGCGGCGGCATCAACGGATCGCGTGGTGGCTTTCGTTCGGTCATCAGCTCAGCTTGTCCAGGCATTGTCTGCGGGCCATTTTGCCCTGCTATTATGTCATACCGCAGATGCGCCCCAACCGCGTCCGCAATAGAGCCTGATCGTTTGAGATGGAAGCACTTCGCGCCCATCGAAAGCGTGAATCAGTCTCTAAAACAAAGAACTAGAGCACGTTCGCACCTTGGATCTGATTCAATCAAGAGCAAACGTGCTCTAGGCCAACGGCGTCATGGCGGGCCGCCCAGAGCAGGGAAGCGGGCGCGGAGGGT
>JANOVN010000515.1:0-2668 GCA_031417455.1 Hyphomicrobiaceae bacterium
AAGGAGAATACCGTCGCGCAGCCGACGAACCATAGAGTCAAAACTTCTGCGCGACGGTATTAGACCGGCACGGACGCTAATCCTGATGCTGCGACTCGACATACGTGCGGATCGCCCACATGGCTTCTTGTTGAATGAGCCCCTCGAATGGCGGCATGATCGACGCGCCGTCCTGGTTCTTCGCGCCATGACGAATACGTTCGATGAACCACTCGTCGCCGACCTTACCCTTTTCAAGATATCGCAAATCCGGCGCGATCCCGCCCGAGATCACCTGCAAACCATGGCAGCGGGCGCAATTGGCGCCATATCCGGTCGACCCGACTTCCAGCGCCCGCTTGTTACCCGAATACGGATTTTCCTTACGCCAGGCATCGCCCAACGGATCAAGCCCGGTGACATCGACCAACTGCGGCGTCACATCGCCATGAGCGCGCACGTCGCGCGACGTCGCCCCAAACAGTCCAATTGCCGCCACGCCGCAAGCCACAGCCGCGATCGTCAAGTTCCGCATCGTCATCAAGCGCGTCTCCCAAAACAGCCAGATAGTATTCTCCATCTTTGGTCGAAACTTAACCCGCTTATGATGTCGCCATAATTGCCAAATGGTACAACACACAACACCTTCAATCCGTGTCACAAGACCCCATGATCTTCCCCCGCCTTGCAGCCGTCCTCGCGCTCCTCGCGTCCAGCCCCCTGGCCGCGCACGAAGTCTATGTCTCGAGCGAAAAAGACAATACCATCTCGGTTATCGACTCAAAATCCCTCGAAGTCGTCCGCACCTTCCCGGTTGGTAAACGCCCGCGCGGCATCGCCTTTTCCAACGACCATTCCCGCTTCTACGTCTGCGCCAGCGACAGCAACGCGGTCCAGGTCTACGACGCCCAAGGCGCCAAGCACCTCCATGACCTCCCCTCCGGCGAAGATCCCGAACAGTTCGCGCTCTCCCCCGACGGCAAGCGCGTCTACATCGCCAACGAGGACAACGCCGTCGCAACCGTCGTCGACCTCGCCTCCCGCCAGGTCGTCCACCAGATCGCAACCGGCGTGGAACCCGAAGGCGTCGCCGTCTCGCCCGACGGCCGACTTGCCGTCACCACGTCCGAAACCACCAACATGGCCCATCTGGTCGACACGGCGACCTTCGCCAGCGTTGCCGACATCTTGGTCCCACAACGTCCCCGCTTTGCCCTCTTCACCGGCGACGGCGCTAAACTCTGGGTCACCTCCGAAATCGGCGGCACCATCTCGATCATCGACGTAGCCACCCGCACCGTCGAAAAAACCATCACCTTCAAAATCGACGGCATCGGCATCGACCACATCCAGCCCGTCGGCCTCACCTTCACCAAAGACAACACGACGGCCTTCGTCGCCCTAGGCCCTTCAAACCGCATCGCGGTCATCGACATGAAAACCGCCGAGGTAAAAAAATATGTCCTCGTCGGCCAGCGTGTTTGGCACTTGGCATTGACCCCGGAAGACGACATCCTCTTCACCACCAATGGCGTCTCCAACGACGTCACCGCCGTCAATGTCGCGACCCTCAAGCCGATCAAATCCATCAAAGTCGGGCGCTATCCCTGGGGCATCGCCATCCGCCCAACGCCATGAGCGGAGCGATCAAGTGATAAGCGGAGCGATCAAGTGATATGATTAAGACATTCCCACCCCGAGTAACGCCATATGGCTGCGCAAGCCCAACGACCAACGACCCCTCAACGTCATCCCAGCGTCATCGGACTCGATGCCACTCAACAAGGCTGGGATCCAAGCAACCATCAACCTGGCAAAGAACGGCAAATCAGGTTGGGTCCATCGCTTTCTGTGTCCTAACTCTCCAAGCCCTCCCCGCCCGCGCCCAAACCCACTTCGATTCCACAACCGGCTACCGCATCGAGCAATACCGCGCACCAGTCCCCGCCTCCGTTCCCGGCGGCACCACCATCACCCTCCAAACCCTGCAAGCCCTGGTCGCCAGCCAGCGCGCGGTCCTCCTCGACATAACGCCCCTTGAAGGTCCCGGTGCAGACCCAGCGACCGGCATCTGGCACGTCCCCAAACCCCGTTCGAACATGGCCGGTTCTGTGTGGCTCCCCGACGTCGGCAAAGGCACCCTGACGCCCGCCCTCGAAACCTACTTCCAAACCAACCTGACAGCCCTCACTGGCGGCAACAAAGCCCGCCCCATCATCGTCTATTGCCAAGCCGACTGCTGGATGTCCTGGAACGCCGTCCAGCGCGCCGCGAGCTACGGCTACACCGCGCTCCACTGGTATCGCGACGGCACCGACGGCATGCGCGACTGGGATGTCCCCCAAGTCCCCGCAACCCCCGTCCCTATGTCAGGACGCTGACAATCAACAATGCCAGGCCATTAGAGTGCTTCAGGGAAAAGCATGCCCCCGCGCAGCAGGGGGTGCGAGCGGTTTTGCCGCAAAAGAAGCACGACAAACCAAAGAGCTAGAGCATTTTCCGACCGAAGTGGATACCGGTCCGGCGTCGATGCGGAGCATCGCTGCGCGATGACGAAAATGCGACCAAACAAAAACTTAGAGCAGCGTTCCGATTCCGCAGGATCGGAACGTGATCTAGAGTTCTTCCGGTTTTGATTTCATCGCGGAAGGATCGCTAGAGCACGTTCCGATTCCGCAGGATCGGAACG
>JANOVN010000516.1:0-8130 GCA_031417455.1 Hyphomicrobiaceae bacterium
CTCGACCCGCGCCCCCGCCATCCCATCCCCCAATTCATCCCCCAAAGGATGTGAGATGCAACGCTACGCCACGGATCATCATGAGACAATAGCAACTTGTTAAGTAGCTGTTTTCAATGATTTTATGATGTTTTCTGGGGCATTCTGTGGCGTTGTGAAACGACGTGCTGGCGGAGAGGGTGGGATTCGAACCCACGAGACGCTTTCACGTCCACACGCGTTCCAGGCGTGCGCCTTCAGCCACTCGGCCACCTCTCCTTCACGACCAACGCGGGCAGGGCCGACGCGGTTCGAGCGCGCACTTATAGTCTGAACGACGCCATGTGCAAGCTGGAAGCTTGCCGGGTATCGTGCGCGAATCTTGTGATAATATGCGTTGGAGCAAATACCGGTCGGTGTGGGGCTAATTTTTCACAGCCAGCCGGTTAGAGATGGGAATTCGTTGCGATGGGATCGTTCTTGGCTTGGCTGGTGAATGCGGTCGCTGCCACCGCGCACGTGCTGACAGTTCCGCTACTACGCGGGATCGGCGGCATCCTTTCGACGCTGGCAATCCCCGTGTCGCGGGGCTTGGCTGGGGTCTGCCTGATCGTGGCGGCGGTCGCGCTTGCTTCCGACTTGGGCACGGCGACGATGGGCGGACAACGCAAGATCGAGCCAACATCGGTGGTGCGGCATTGGCAGACGTTTGGGCCGAATTCGATGGAACAGACGCGGTCGTTCTTGAACAAGCGGACGCGCCCGTGGGTGTGGGAAGCGTTTTCGACGCCACTGCGAATGCCAGCGTTTGTGTTTTTCACGCTGCTGGGGATGGTGTTCGGTTATCTGGGACGCCGTCGGCACCGGGTCAATATTTTCGCGAATTAGGCTAGAGCACGTTCGCTCTTGATTGAATCAAATCCATGGTGCGTCCGTGCTCTAGGTCTCTGCTTTTAGAGACTGATTCACGTTCTCGATGTCAGCCTCGATGTCAGCAAACGCTGCCATCTCAAACGATCAGGCTCTAGGGCCAAACCCTACTTCTTCTTTGGCTTCTGGACGCCTTCGATGACTGCGGAGGAGGAGCTTGGCGGGTTGATCACGTCGAGGGTCAGGCCGGCGATGACAAGGGCGACTACTGCCACGACGAGACCCATGATGAAGCGGTGGTGGTTCGCGTTGAGCCGGGCGATTTCGGCGTCGCCGATTGGCGCGGCGTTGGGATCGAGCGATGCCGCGATGCCCAATATTTTCGCCCTCTTGGAGCGCCGGACATGGCCATGGTCGGTGACTTGCAGGCCGGCGCGCTTGGCGATGGCGTGGGCAATTTCGATGTAGGGGAAAGCCTGGTCGGTGTTGGCTTGCGCGTCGTAGCCAAGCTTGATGATGGTACCGTCCTTTTTGACGATGCGTGCGCCTTCCAATATCACGGGAGCGATGGTACCGCCGTACAGTTCCTTGCGGGTCTCGACGGCTGCGATGTCGCCATAGTGCAATTCGTGCGTGCGATAGCGCAACATCGGCGTGGGGCCACGGCCCGACGGCAGGGTGAGGCGGACATCTTTTTCGCCCAGCTGGACGCGGGCGCGCAGCGAAAACATCAAGATGATGAGCAGCCAGAACATCAAGGCGGTGAAGGCAATCGCCAAGATGCCCAGGCCGACGGCATCCCCAACCAGTCCGTGCGTCAGGCGCATGCCAATCATCGGGGCGAGCGAGACAAAGAACGGCAATAATAGTAGAAAGATGAAAGATATCATCGTCTTGCGTAGGCCGCTCGCTGTATAGAGCGTGCGCTCTGAGGCTGGATGAGCGGGGGAGGGTGGTACATCGCTGGGGCTGGCTGCGGCAGTTGTCATGGCGCTTGTTCCCGTTTTCACGTTCGGACTTCCGCCGTCGCGGTTTCCGTCTTCCGCCGTCGCGGCCTTGAAACAATCCGGCTGATGTTTGCGTAGAAGAGAGAGCCGACGATCTGATCGCGACGATTGCGACTATATATATCAAGACGCGAGGATAGTGCCATCGGTTGGCTGCGCTTTCGCTCAGGAGTACCCAATGCTGTTTTCCAGAAAAAAGATCGAGATGCCGACGGCTGCCACGGCGCTGCCTGGACGGGCAATCGCTATCGCTACGGCGGACGAGCATCATTTGCTGTCGCGGCCGCTGGCGGGGCCATATCCAGCGGACACCGAAAGCGTCTACTTCGGGATGGGGTGTTTTTGGGGTGCGGAGCGCAAGTTCTGGCAGCAGGGCAGCGGCATCTGGATTACCGCCGTGGGCTATGCGGGCGGGCTGACGCCGAACGCGACGTATGAGGAAGTCTGCACCGGCAAGACCGGGCACAATGAGGTCGTGCTGGTCGTGTACCGGCCAGCCGAATTGCCGTTTGCAGCGCTACTCAAGACGTTCTGGGAAAGCCACGATCCGACGCAGGGCATGGCCCAAGGCAACGACAGCGGCACGCAATACCGTTCGGGGATTTACACGACGAAGCCCGAGCAGCAGGCAGCGGCGCTCGCGTCACGCGACACCTACAACACGGCGTTGGCGGCACGCGGATTTCGCCCGATCACGACCGAGATCATGGCCGCGCCCACGTTCTACTTCGCGGAAATCTATCACCAGCAGTACCTCGCCAAGGTGCCGCATGGGTATTGCGGGCTAGGCGGGACCGGCGTGCCGTGCCCGATGCCGACGGGGGTTGTGGCGGGGTAACGAGCAAGTGAGGCCCGGTCTTTGGGGAAATGAACGCCTCACGGGTTTGCCTAGCCATCGGCACATTCGCGTTGTAGGGTGCGATGGACGAGCGCAGGCATGGCCGGGTAGCGTTATGAACTTACGCATTGGACTAACTGGTTTTTTTGCCTTTGCGTGGGTCGCCGCTGCGACCGCTGAGCCTGTGGCGCGGGACGCTACCGCCGTCGCGCGGCCACCGGTTGCTCGTCCGTCGGTCGCTCGGCCAGTGCCTGCCACTGATAAGACGGCGCCCGTGCCGCCGGCCTCGATGAAAGTTGTGCTCGTCACGAGTTCGGCCGAAGGTTGCCGCCCTACGTGTTCGGAGTGGATTTCCGCGCAGGGCATGATCGACAGCGATACGCTGCCACAGTTCAAGAAGGTCTTGCGTGCGCTTGGGTCCAAGAAGGTGCCGATCCTGATTGATTCCGGCGGCGGGGTCGTGGACGAAAGCCTCGCCATTGGCCGGTTGATCCGCGCCAAGGAACTGGATGTCGTGGTGTCCAAGACGACGGTCCTCAAGTGTGAGGATGGCGCGCTAGGTTGTAAGGGTGGCAAATCGCAAGGGCCAGTCATCGGGATGCCAGTCGCGCGGCTTTCCAAGTGCGCGTCATCGTGTGCGTTCATTCTCGCGGCTGGGAAGCGGCGCATCGTGGGGCCGATGGCGTTTGTCGGCGTGCATCAGGTCAAGACGCTGCGCACGACGGCGCAGATCCAGCAGAAATTCCGCATCGAAAAGCAGACCGTATGGGGCATTCCAACAGAAACGCGGCGGACGCTGATTTCGGAAAAGCTCGTCAATCAGCGCACGACGGAGGCCAAGACGCCGGACAGCGCGTATGCAAAAATTGCCAAGTATTTCGAGGAAATGGGGGTTCATGAACCGATCATGCCGATCCTCAAATCGACGCCGAACAGCTCCATCCATTGGCTGACGCGCAGCGAACTCAAGGCGACCGCGATGGCGACGGACGGCGAGGGGTCGGCTGCTTCCGGCGGGGAACGTCCGCGCGACGTCAACGGGGCGGTTGAAGCGTTCAAGACGATGGGCGGAACTGGAGTGAGCGTTGCGGGGCCGGTATGTCCGCAGTTTGCCGGCGTGAATGTCGCCTGCGCGGCGGCGCTGCCACCGGCTCCGACACCCAAGCATTGAGGGCGGGTTTGGCCGGTAACGTCGGCTAAGCAGCCGTCAGGTTGTTGAGGACTTCGTCGGAGATTTCGAAGTTGGCGAAGACGTTTTGGACGTCGTCGTCGTCTTCCAGCATGGCGATCAGCTTCATGATGGATTCTGCGTTCTCCAAACTTACGTCGCTCGTCAGGTTGGGCTTCCAGATGGCTTTGACGCTTTGCGCTTCGCCGAGCTTTTCTTCGAGCAGACCAGCGACGGTGCCGAGGCTATCAAAGCCGCAGACGATGACGTGGCCGTTTTCGTCGGAGACGACGTCGTCGGCACCGCTTTCGATGGCGGCCTCCATGATGGCGTTGGACGAAACGGCTGCCAGCTTATAGGTGATTTCGCCGACGTGGCTGAACTGGTGGGAGACCGCGCCGGTTGAGGCCAGGTTGCCGCCGTGTTTGGCGAAGGCTGCACGAACCACAGGGGCGGTGCGGTTGGGGTTGTCGGTCAAGGCTTCGACGATGATGGCGACACCGCCGGGGCCATAGCCTTCATAGCGGACGCCTTTGAAGGCTTCGGTGTCGGCGCTCGTCGCCTTCTTGATGGCCCGCTCAATGTTGTCCTTGGGCATGTTTTCGGCACGCGCGTCTTTGAGCGCTAAACGCAGGCGCGGGTTCATGTCCGGGTCGGGACCACCCAGCTTGGCTGCGACCGAAATTTCACGGCCGATCTTGGTGAAAACTTTGGCACGAACCGCATCCTTGCGGCCCTTCTTGTGCATGATGTTTTTGTAAGCGCTATGGCCTGCCATGGTGGTTCTCTTCAGCGTGCGATCAGGGGACGTGCGGATACTAGAGCGCTTTCCGATTCTACGGAATCGAAACGCCGCTCTAGGTTCTTGTTTGGTCGCATTTTCTTCGCCGAACCGGTATCCACTTCGATCGGAAAATCCTCTATGTAGGGACCGCGTTGCCCCTTTGTGTCCGCTTCCCCCCGTTTTGGTCAAGGGTCGTTATTGCGCGGGTGGCGCGGGGCCCGGCGGCAATGCGGGCACAAGGTTCAGGCCGCGCCCGGTAAAGGTGCCGACGAAGCCAAGCTGGCGCAGTGCGGCGTGGGTTTTGCGCTTTTGATCCTCGTCCGTCAGGTATTCAACCACGAAGACTGGGTGGCCATCGGCTTTGGCGTGGTTGAGCTCGGCGATGTTCTGGCGGACGTCCGTTGGGACGTTGGCGATCCCGTCGCCGGTTTCGCCGTAGAACAAATCCTCCTTGCCGACCCCGTCGATGGCGCGACGATAGCGCGGTTCGACCAGCAGGGCTTCGCCGTTCTGGGGCACGACCAGGAAGCCGGGGCGGCGCTTCTTGACGTAGGCGGAAATCGCCTCGACGAAGCCGATCATATCGACTGATGCGGACGGACGGGTTTCCAGCGCCTTTTCAAAAGCGTCAACGCGGTCGAGATAGACGCCATCGAAGCCGGATTCGAGGATGTGGTCGAGATAGGGCTTGGCTTGCGGGAACAGCGCCAGCCAGAGGCGGTCCCAGGTGGAGAGGGCGGCGCGACCGGGGTCGACGATCAGGCGTTGCCACTCGGGATGCCAGTAATTGACGGCGAAATTGCCTTTCCATGCCGGATTTTCGGGGCCGAGCCAAGCTGGCGGGGCCGTTGACCAGCGCCGGTGCCAATAGGCGCGATAGCTTTCGGCTTCGCCGATGGAAAGGTAGCACAGCACGATACGCTTGGTGCCGTCGGGCTTGGTGCGGAAGGTTTCAATGTCATGGGGCGTTAGGGCGCGATTGGCGGTGCCGTCACGGGAATAGTCAATGACGAGTAGATCAATTTCGGCGGGGATCAAGCTTGGGTTGATGCTTTGGAGCTGGTAGCCCCAGGCTTTGACAGCACTAAGTGCTGGACCCGCCCGCGGGGACAGCGGGGCTGCCGGATCGGGCAACCGGTCGAGCGCCATGAGGCCGGCGAGGGCGGCGGCGAGCAACAGAGCAAGCGTGATGAGGACGGCGCGCATCAAGTGGGGACAATCCGGTGACGGATGAAAGATCCGTTTTTCAGCCTAACGTCATAGACCGTGCGATCCTTCGCAGATGCACATCGTTTGGGCAATTCGCTTATCTGGCCAGGGTCCTTCCGGTTTTGCACTCTAGGGAGGTGCTCGCATCGATATGGACGGCCCGGGCAACGTCTGCTAGAGCGCGGGTCATAACGGCCCGGCGCACATCCGAACTCGCCTTTCAACGGCTGCTGGACCGGTATTCTCTCTTGTTGGCGCGTGACCGCGTCGATCTGAAGGATCGCCTGCGGCGAGACAACCCCACGCGCCGACGCCAGCAATTAAGGGCACGACATGACGATCAAGCGCTATGAGAGCAATGCGGTCTACTCCAAGGCCGTCGAGGCGAACGGGTTCGTCAACACCGCTGGCATCATTCCCGGCGACCTGTCGAAGGACGTGAAGGGGCAGACCGCCGACGTACTGGCCGAAATCGACCGGCTGCTGGCGCTGGCTGGTACATCGAAGGCAAACGTCATATCGGCGACGATCTGGCTTAACGATATCCGCCATCGCGAGGCGATGAACGATTCGTGGATCGCCTGGGTCGGGGGGCAAGCGAACGCGCCGACGCGGGCTTGCGTGGAAGCCAAGCTGGTCGATCCGCGGATGCTAGTCGAGATCGCGGTCGTCGCGGTGAAGTAGCTGTTCTTGTAATGGCCGCTTTTCCTTGGGTGTGCCGGATGGGTGTGCCGGAATTGCCGCAACGGTAATTTTTTTGCGCCCGCTTGACCTGTAAGTATCGAGACTAACACCTGAATCTGACATCGTTCGCGCCAGATGAAGGTGATTTTTGAGGAACCTCAATGAAGCTCGACAAGATTTTGACGACCGCTGTTGCGTGTGCGGCGGTGATTGCCGCAAGCCAGGTTGCTTTGGCCGACGATAACGGCGTGGGTCAATCCATCCACTCGACGGTCCGCGTGGGCAAAAAGATGTGCTTTGACGGCCATTCGCACAGCGGCGCGGGCACGGGCGCAAGCCAGAAGGTTGCGGAGATGACGGCGATCAACAATTGGGCTGGCTTTACCGCATGGGAATACGGCACGGACTGGGCCAACATCGGCAAGGCCATCAAGAAGTCGATGAAGTGCGGCCGCTCCGGTTCGGGCTATAACTGCGATCTGGAAGCCACGCCCTGCAAATAAGGGATCGCTGAGTTGACACATTAAGGGCCGGAGACAGTGTCTCCGGCCCTTTTTGTACTTTACCGGCCCGTCAGGAGTCGGCGGACGATGCCGGAGACGAGGCCCCAGCCCCAGCGCAGGACGATCAGGCGGATAATCCAGCCGATGATGCCGGTGTTGGGAAAGCCGAGCGTCGAGCCGACTTGACCGCGCACGACCTCGCCAAGCGGGCGGCCATCGACCGAAGGACTGCCACGGCGAAGGACATCGGGGAGGTTGCCGAACGGGCTATCATTGGGAGCATTGACGCCTGGGATGTGGTCGCCCGGGATCGGGAGAGGTGCGCCGCCGCCAAACCCGCCGCCCCCGCCAAAGCCGGTGTCACCGGTTGGCTGCTGCGGGACGTGCTGGGGGTGCGGAGCCTGCGCGGTGCGTCCTGGAATTGACATCGGCGAGCCGGTCTGCTGGTTGCCAGGGAAGCCCGGAATTTTCGACAGGATATCACCAAGGCCGCCGAGATCGGGGTTTTGCGAGCCCTGTTGGGGCCAGTTGGGCTCGCCATCTGGTTCGGGTTGGGACTGACGACGGCGCGAGGGGGCCGAGGGCTGGGGCATGCCGCCACCATTGCCGCCGCCTAAGATGTCGGGGAGTTTTTTCAAGATGTCGCCCAACCCCCCTTGAGTGTTCTTGGCAAGGGCCGCCATGACCATTGAGGCGATGATTGGCAAGAGCTTTTGGATGATCGCCTGGCCGATGCCGGACGACATGGCGGCTTGGGCCGCGATGTTGCGGCTGGTGGCCTTGGAGCCGAAGATGTTGTCGAGCGCGTGGTTGCCAACGTCGATGGCTGCAGGCGAGGTTGCGAACCGGGGGTCGGTCAATGCCTTGATGTGTTCGGGGCGCGCAAACTCGGCGACGAGATCGGACAGGCCGCCGCGCGAGAAGGTATTGCGTTCAATGCGGTTGGAAAGTGCCGGGATTACTGTTTCGACGACGGAGTCGAGCTGATCGGGCGTGATGCCGTATGACTTGGCGAGCGCCTGCAGCGTCGCATTGGCTCCCGCCGAGCCTAAAATGTCCGTGGTCAAAGCTATCCCCCATGCGTGGCG
>JANOVN010000517.1:0-2833 GCA_031417455.1 Hyphomicrobiaceae bacterium
CGGCCACATCACGAACCAGATCGGCATCCTCCCGGCTGACATTGACTTCGACGCGCATGAATCCACGCCGTGCAAGATGTGCGCGATGTCTTGTCAGGGGGGTTTGGGCTTGGTCGGTCACACGCATCTTCCATTTCCGGAGTCATTACCGGAAATTGCAGCTATCTGCAAGCCCCTAGGGGTCTCGCCCACCGCCAACCTAAACCCCCGGCGCAATCCCCACATTGTCGAGCGCAATCACTCCGCGCTTCGATCGATCAAACTCAAACCGAAGTGTCTTGATCTGCTTCAGGTCCAGCGCCGGGTTCGCGGCTTTGAAGTCCGCCAGCGGCAACCGATAGCGACGCATCACCACCTCCGAGACCTTCGCGCCGTCGATCTCGCGGAACTGTCGCGTTGGGCCGTTGGTCTGAGGATAGAGGGCCAATTGATGGCTTCAGTCTGAAAGCCGTTCGGCGTGTCGGCACGGCAGGCGTACGTCGAGCCTGCTTGCGAATGGAAGTTCGTTGGCCGGCTTGACGGCTTCAGCCGATGGTGAGCTGTCGCGAGGACGGCAAGGAGGCTCGAACCAAGGTCAGTGGGCGGTCAGCGGTGTTTCTGCCTTCACCTTAAGAATGTCGATCTCAAAGACCCCCCCAGTGCGGCGACTAACGCCCTGAGCAACCAGCCCCGCAAGCAGCAACAGCGCTCCGGCGAATGCGTACACGGCAGTAAACCCGCCCTCTGCTTCCGAACGGCCGAGCAACCAGCCGCCGAAAATTGACCCGAGCGAGTGCGTGGCGACGATCAGCGCGAAGGAGGTGGCGGCGACCTCTGCTGCGCTGACGCGCATCGCCAGCACGAGGAACGACAGGTAAAACAGCGTGGTCGATAATGAAATTAGCCCGAGGATCGTGAGGATCGCGGGAGCGGTGCGCCACAAGTCGTTAGTTGCGGCGAACAGGCCGAGCGCAACACCCGCAACGGTTCCGACGATCAAAGCCATCCGCCGCGGACCAACCCGATCGATCAGTGTAGCGCCAAGCGTGAGCGCGATCCCGGCGCTGAGCAGGTTGCCGATCGCATTGATCCCGCCAACCTGCCCTTCGCCCCACCCCAGGCGACGGATTAGAAAGAGGTTACTTCCCTGCTCGAACAGCGTCTGGTGAACGCCATAGAGAATGAGCATTCCGATGACGAACAGCGTGTCGCGCTTGAACACGGTGCGAAGAGCTATGCGAAAGATTGGCATCCATGCCTGCGGCTTCACCGCAAGCGCTTCCAGGGAAGGGTGACCCGGCATCCACGGCAGCCGTTTCTCGCCGGGGCGTTCAAGGATGACGACGGAGGCCGTGGCAGGGATCGCGAACAGCACAAGCATCGCGATCATTGCCGCCCCGATGGAATGGTACTGCATGAAGTAGCCGGCTATAGCCATGCCACCGGCAATCCCGAGCAGCTTGCCCGCGAACATGAAGCTGTTCATGCGGCCCATCTCACCATCAGGCGTAAGGTCGATGACGAGTGCGTCTAGGGCGACATCCTGGATTGCGGTGAGCGACGATATGAGAAGCGTAAAGGCGATCACGAGCGTGGGTTGCGTCGGCAAGGGCGAAACCAGCGCGTAAGCGAGAAACGCCAGCGCGATGAACGATTGCGCGCCGATCAACCACGGGCGCCGCCGCCCCATCGGCAGCCAGGTGTATCGATCCATAACCGCGCCCAAAGCGAATTTGAGCATCCATGGAAGCGAGGCCGCCGATGCGGCTGCGCCGACAACTACGGCCGACTGCCCGTTCGCAGCGAGCCAAGTCGGGATGGCGTAGAAGACCACCCCTTGCGGGAACCCTTGCGCCAAATAAAGCAGCGTACCGAGGACCAGTCTAACGCGTCCGCCCTCGGCAAAGGCGGGTATGCCGCAGCGGGCTGCCGCGATAGCCCTGGTGTCCATCCGTGTGGCCCCGATTGGGTCCGGTCAAAGGTAGCTCGGACCGCTCTTCCCCGCTGTGGGTATTGGTAGGTTACAAGGCAGGAAGGCGCAACGCCCACACCTAGCACTTCACTGCCGAGCCTTGGTAACTGGGGGACAGCCCGCCGAGCGCAACGTCCGCAATCCCCCCTTCTCAGCCATTCAGAATGTCCGGTTGTTGGCAATGCGACAGAGGTTAACGAAAGGGACACGATGCCTATCTCGAGGGCTCATAACCAAGCGCACAAAGGTCGCACCTGCGGTCAGGTCCAGCCAAGAGTCTCATGGTGACCAGTTTGCCTGGGAAACCGGGACGGGAAGCCGGGACGCAAACAGATTTCCCGTCTCACTCCAGGGGCTCATTCCGAGGAACGTCGCTGTCGGAACGCGTGTGTGTGCCCCGATTTTCCCGCGGTGCCAGGTCGGCTGGGTCCCGGTCTTCGCGTTCGCGAAACCGGGATGACAGCGTTGGGAATTGTGGTGACGGGTGCAAACTCCCCCGCCGCGCCCTACCCGAACTCATCCTCCAGCGCCGCCAGCCTTGCGGCCTGGTCTTCGGCGATTAGGGGGTTGATGACCTCGTCCAGGGCCTCGCCCTCGACGATCTTGGGCAGGTTGTAGAGGGTCAGGTTGATGCGGTGGTCGGTGACCCGGCCCTGCGGGAAGTTGTAGGTGCGGATGCGCTCGGAGCGGTCGCCGCTGCCGACCTGGGACTTGCGGTTTTCCGAACGGGCGGAGTCCAGCGCCTCGCGCTGCTGGTCGTAGAGTTTGACCTTCAGGGCCTTCATGGCGCGGGCGCGGTTCTGGTGCTGGGATTTCTCGGAGGAGGTCACCACGATGCCGCTGGGCAGGTGGGTGATGCGCACGGCGCTGTCGGTCTTGTTG
>JANOVN010000518.1:0-3961 GCA_031417455.1 Hyphomicrobiaceae bacterium
ATCGCGGTGAAAAGATCCTGCGCGGGTTCGATGACGATTTGCGGGTCGATCTGGCCGCCGACATGACTAAGCGCGGGATCAAGCAGCATTTGCCAGCGACGCTGGTGAAGATCGAGAAAACGGGCGCCGGGTTCAAGGCGACATTGAACACCGGCGATTGGGTCGAGTGCGATGTCGTGATGGTGGCGACGGGACGAATTCCCAATACGGCTGGACTAGGGCTTGAGACGGCGGGCGTCGAGCTTGGCAACAACGGGCGGATCATCGTCGATGCGAAATCGCAGACGACGGTGCCGGGGATTTATGCGGTTGGCGATGTGACCGACCGGGTGAACCTGACGCCGGTTGCGATCCGCGAGGGCCATGCGTTCGCCGATAGCCTGTATGGCGGCAAGCCGTGGGCGGCGGAGTATGATCTCGTGCCGTCGGGGGTGTTTTCGACGCCGGAAATCGGTAGCGTGGGCTTGAGCGAAGAGGCGGCTAGGGCAGCGTTCGGCGCAGTCGATATTTATAAGACGCGGTTCCGCCCCATGAAGGCGGTGCTGGCGGGGCGCGACGAACGGATGCTGATGAAGCTGGTCGTGGATGCGGCAAGTAACCGGGTGGTCGGCTGTCACATCCTGGGGCCGGATGCCGCCGAGATCGTGCAGATGGCAACGATTGCCATGCGGATGGGCGCGACCAAGGCGGATTTCGACAACACGATGGCCCTCCATCCCAGCGTCGCGGAGGAGTTGGTGACGTTGCGCGATAAGTGGGTGGCGGGGGCGTAATACCGTCGCGCAGAAGTTCTGACTCTATGGTTCGTCGGCTGCGCGACGGTATTCTCCTTTGTTTGCGCGTGGCCGCGTCGATCTGAAAGATCGCCTGCGGCGAGGCAACCCCACGCGCGGATACCAAACCGCATAAGTCAGTACTTATGCGGTTTGGTATAAATCGTCTCCGAGCTTGCTGCACTCTCTTCTCCCCCTGGGGAGAAGATGCCCGGTCGATGCGAAGCATCGCTTCGCGACGACAGGGCAGATGAGGGGTGCCTTCACTTGGCAGGACAAGCCCCCTCACCCCGGCCCTCTGCCGTCCCTGCGCAGCAGGGCTTCGCCCTGACGGGGAGAGGGGGAAGTGTGGAAGGCCGATCAGGGGTTTACCCTCGTCCGCGATAGGGGGCGACGCCGGTGTCGGGGAGCCAGACGCCGGCGGGTGGAGGGCCGGTTTGCCAGAACACGTCGATGGGGATGCCGCCGCGTGGATACCAGTAGCCGCCGATGCGGAAAAAGCGCGGGCAAAGCAGGTCCACGAGGCGCTTGCCGATGGCGATGGTGCAGTCTTCGTGGAACGCGCCGTGATTGCGAAACGAGCCGAGGTAGAGTTTCAGCGATTTGCTCTCGACCAGCCACTGGTCCGGCACGTAGTCGATGACGATATGGGCGAAGTCGGGCTGGCCAGTCACGGGACAGAGCGAGGTGAATTCGGGCACGGCAAAGCGGGCGACGTAGTCGGTGTCGGGATGGGGGTTAGGCACACGCTCTAAGGTGGCCGCATCCGGGCTGGCGGGCAGGGTTGACGAGCCGCCAAGCAGGGTGACTTCGGGCTTGCTTGGCTTTTTCATTCGGCGGCCAAGTTGGATTTGCGCGGGCCGGCGTAGATGCAGCCTTCATGGCAGCTGTCGCGGGCGATGAGGATTTCAGCGAGGCCGGGCACGCGATTATCTAAGCGGTTCCATAACCACATGGCGATGCGCTCAAGGGTCGGGTTTTCGAGGCCGGGGACTTCGTTGAGCATGTTGTGGTCGAGGGCATCGCGAGCGGACGCAATCGCCGCCGCCACGTCGCCAAAGTGGACGATGAGGCCGGTAACAGGATCGGGTTCGCCTTCGAGCGTCACGCGCGCGCGGAAGGAATGGCCATGGACCCGCGCGTTGGGGTGACCTACGGGCGCGCCCGGCAGGAAGTGGGCTGCCTCGAAATGGAAGTCTTTGTAAATTCGCATGGGGTCTTGACGCTAGGTGCGCTGCCAGATCGCAGCCGCATCGGCGGTACTTAGGGCAGATTTCCTTGGGAATCCAGCGGTTGCAGCATCGCAGGGGTTAACGGATGCCGGTGATCTTATGGGTTTGCAGCGACAGACGCCATTCGGGATGGGCTTGGCAGTAGGCAATGGCGGCCTGGATGTTAGCTGCTTGTGCTGGGCCATCCATGGGTTGGAGGTAGCGGTTTGTGAAGTCGAGATCGGCTACATCTTGGGGCAACAGCGAGCGCTGGGGGTAGACGAGTTTTAGTTCGTCGCCGGTCACCTGGACGAGGTCGGCTCCGGCTTTGGGTGAAACGCAAATCCAGTCGATGGCGCGGGGAACGGCGAGGGTGCCGTTGGTCTCGATGGCGATTTCGAAGTTTTGTGCATGCAACGCATCGATCAGCGCGGGATCGACCTGTAGCATCGGTTCGCCGCCGGTCAAGACGACGAGCAAGCGCGGGCCGTTCGCGGTGTGGGCGTTGCCTGCCATGGCCGCACAGGCTGTCGCGAGGCCGGCAGCGTCCGTGAACTTGCCGCCGCCATCGCCCGTGGTGCCAACGAAGTCGGTATCGCAGAATTGGCAAACGGCGGTGGCGCGGTCTTGCTCGCGGCCGCTCCACAGGTTGCAGCCCGCAAAGCGGCAAAACACGGCGGCGCGCCCGGTGTTCGCACCCTCGCCCTGGAGCGTATAAAAGATTTCTTTAACTGAATACATGGCAGGGAGCCATTCACGGCGTGGGCTCGTATGTCAAGGTGGGGGCTGCTTGTACTGCACGATCATGAGGGGCTCCTCGCCCCTCAAACTCCCCCGCCAGGGGCTTGCCCCTGGACTCGGGCCTTAAGCGCCGTCACTGCAAAAATGGGTTTCCAAAGGCGTCACGCCGGAGCCTGCCCCGGCGCAGCCCGGGGGTTAAGGTTTGGAGATGTCGATGCAGAGCATCGCGGGGCGCGATGACGCTTCAAAGAGCAATGGAACGGAACCAATGGGGACTGTCGCAAAGCCGGACCGGAGTTATCGCTACTATGAATTCGTGATGGCAGCGTTTGTGTGCGTGCTGGTGTGCGCCAACCTGATCGGTCCCGCGAAGGCGTCGCAGGTGGTGCTGCCGTGGTGGGGGCCGTTTACGTTCAGCGCGGGGGTGCTGTTTTTTCCGATTTCATATGTGTTCGGCGACATCCTGACCGAGGTTTATGGGTATTCACGGGCGCGCCGCGTGATCTGGGCGGGCTTTGCGGCGCTGATCTTTTCGGCGGTCATGGCGTCTGTAGTCGTGGCGCTGCCGCCAGCGCCGACGTGGCCTAATCAGGCGGCGTATGAGATCGCGTTCGGGAATTTGTGGCGGATTGTCATTGCGTCGATGGTCGCCTATTTTTGCGGCGAGTTCGTCAATTCGTATGTGCTGGCGCGGATGAAGGTTGCCAGTGAAGGGCGGCGGATGGGGGCGCGGTTCGTGGCGTCGACGTTTGCAGCGGAAGCGGTCGACAGCGCGATTTTCTATCCGTTGGCGTTTTACGACTCCGGCCTGATGCCAAACGAGTTGGTGATCACGTTGATGGTCAGCCAGTTCGGTTTGAAGACGCTGGTCGAGATTGTAATGCTGCCGGTGACATACCGGATCGTCGGCTTTTTGAAACGGGCGGAAGGCGAGGATTACTTCGACCGCGATACGGATTTCAGTCCGTTTCGGCTTTGAGGGCATACTACACAGTCCTCGGTCGGCTCTCGGCAGAGTGGTGACCTGGGCGACCAACTTTTTTTGGGGGCTAAACTTATCCCCGCCCCTGTGGCGTCATGAGAGATTGGGGTTAGCGCACCACGCGAGGGTCACGGTTGACGAGCTGGGTCTACAGGGGTGGTTGCGGGTTCGAGCGAAGTATTCGGCAACCCGTCAGCTGGCCCGGATCGCATTGCAGTGGTTTAGTTCACGACGTCCGGAAACGGATCAATTGG